>NZ_JAKUHE010000007.1:0-307250 GCF_022664315.1 Bacillus cereus group sp. BfR-BA-01309 | reverse complement strand
TGGAAGACTTATCTATCTCAAACCTGTTAAAAAACAAAAAACTATCGAAAGCATTTTCATTTCAAAAATTAAACTTCTTCTTTCAATGTTTATCATACAAGTGCAAGAAGCATGGCATTGCGTATGTAAAAGCTGATAAATGGTTCGCTTCAAGCAAGATTTGTTCATGTTGCGGAGTAAAATACGACCATTCAGTTCAACCAGAAGGACAGTGGAGTTTAAAAATACGTGAGTGGTGTTGTGTTTCATGCAATAGCCATCACGATAGGGATGTAAATGCATCGATAAATTTATCAAGATGGGTAAAATTAAATGCTTGATAATAGGAGGTAACGATACTGCCTCGTGTGGAGTGTTATACCCCTCGTCCCTTTGGGGCTGCGAGAACACGATGAAGCACTAACTTGTGTAAATTTGATTGAATTGTATAGATTTAGTTAAGTTTATCGTATCGGATAATATGGTATATATGATGTTTTATTACGGAACACTATTTCTTATACTCGGTATTGCAGTATTTCTGTTTATTATGGCTGGGTCACGAAAAATTAGGAATAAAAATCTTTCATTCGTATTGATCGGTTTAGGGATAAATATACTTGCAAGTCCAATGGCACTTTTTATAGGGGTGATGGCAACAGATTCACCGTATAGTACGAGACTAGATTTTTGGAAAGGTTTTTTCTTTATTCAAGGAATACCTCTTTGCTTACTACTAATAGCTTTCATTTGGTGGCTTATTCGCCCGCCAAAAGTAACGGTTCAAACGAGTATTGAAAAAGAACTTGAACAAAATAGTAAAAGCACTAAGAAAAAAGCCACACGGAGACGTCACATTACTGCCTTACGTATCGTAATTCCAATTATTTTAGTAGTAGGCTGTTTGTCTTACATTTTGTATTTACAGGACATTACACTTAAAAAAAGTCATTCTCCAAATAATAAAAATACGATTAAAGTAATGAAACTAGATTCAGACTCTTCTCTTGGTCCCACTCCCGTCAGAATTAAATACGGCTTATGGGAACATTTTGACACAAGTATTGCAAATGACGGGGAACGTCTCGACTCCTCAGATGTTTCCGTAAATTGGAAAGATGATTATGAGGCAACGATAACGCTACGAGAAAAAGAATCCGTACCTGAAGTTGTGGAATTTAACATATCAAATAAATCCAATGGTCCTGTTTTTAAGAAGGTACAAAAAGTGGTCAGTTCCTTTACCTTTCAAAAAAGTGAATCTCCAAATCTCATAAATATTATCGAGCTTAGAGAAACAATAAAATCAAAAGGTCCAAGTCCCAGCTCAACTGTAAGAATCTATTATGGGAAAAGAGGTAGCATTTTAGAAAAATATAAAGAGGTCACTCTTAAGGAAATGTATACGACAGACAACTTCAATATCAATTGGAGAAACGATGAACAAGTACAGGTAGAAGTAATAGAGGAAAATGTAGTAACAACTAGCATCGTGATTGATGTGTCAAAGTAAGTTTTTTTCACATGTTATAACTGTTTTCTACCTGGCACTTGAGAGATACATAGTATTTACAAACAAAAAGATTTATTGACATGATGTGCCCCCTCTTTCTTTACAATACATTTACACTATCTTAACATTACTTACATTATTTATATGATATATTTATATAGAATCTACTTAAGAAATTTCATGTATGTTGTAATCTCTTATCTAATTAACAAGAGATTATGTTTATATTTTTATACCAGGGGTGAATGAGGATGACTGAAACTTTAAAAACACTTATAATGCTTGATATTACTTACGTTGTTATAGCAATTATGACGGTACTGGTATTTGTATACTTGGAATTAAAATCTCAGTAACGTATGCAGACTTCGCATTTAAATATAGTTAGAAGAAAACGAGGAGAAATTTGTTTCTCCTCGTTTTTTTATTTCAACAAATCCAATGTATGTAAAAGTAATCCTTTGTCCCCTACTTCCCCATGACCAGGCACTACTGCATTTATATTTCCATATCGCTTCAGCACATTCTCAATCGATGTAGACCATTCATTTACATAAGCATCAGCGACGTTTCCTAAATCTTTAGCGGACGCTGATTTCACTAAACAGCCTCCAGCTAAAATATTGTATTGCGGTAACCATACGACAATATTATCTTCTGTATGTCCTTTCCCTGGATAGAACGTTTCTACTTTCATATTTCCAAACTTCAAATTCGTAATGCTCCGTAAGTCTCCAAGCGGTTCTTCATATCCATTTTTCTTTGCTAGTTCTGCAGTCAATGTCGTACTATGCGCTTTAATGCCTCTTTCTTTCAACGTTTTTATTCCGCCAATTCGATCAGCGTGCGCATGTGTAATAATGACATCCGTTACACGCTTCTTAAATTTCTTTTCTACCATCTCTATTAATTCCTTCGTTAACTTATCATCCCAAGAAGAATCGACTAGTACTAACCCTTTAGAAGTAGTAAGAACTAGCCCGTTCGAAGGAACTGCTTCTCCGTTAAAATAACCTAACTCCGTATGAACCCATACATGCTTGTTTAACTGAGAAATTGAAATGGTTCCTGACTCATTTTTCACTACTTTTTGCTCTAGCTTTTGTTCCGCTTTCACAGAAGAAATTGTACTAACGAGTTGAGTTGCTCCTAGTAAACTTACACATACCCCTACTTTTAATAATGTATTTTTCATTTTCTCCACCCTTTCTTTCAAACGAAATAGTTATTACCTATATTAGACAATTCATTTTAAATGTTTGTTCCATCTTTACTTGTATATTTTTATGTAAGTAACAAAAAAGCGTACAAAATTTTGTACACTTTAAAACTTAACCTTTTATTCCATAATTCTCAAACTCTTCCCCGTTCCCATAAAATACATTCAAATCAATATACTTCTCTTTTCCATTATAACCATTTAATCTCCCACGGTTCGTGTATTGCCAAAACGTCCACTTTCTCTCATCAGATAAACTCGGTTTTGTAAAGACACTACGAATCCATATATCACATTGGGGATACGTTTCCTTTATATATAAATCATATGCCTCTTGAGTTGCATACAATATTACTTTCTTACCGTAATGTTTTTCTAACATTTCAATCATGATTGACAACTCTTTCACAACATCTTCACGCTTAGGGGGATTATCTTTTTTGTCAGCATAAAACTCAACATCAATTACGGGTGGCAATGCTTGTTTATATTTTGGAACAGTTCGTATATATTGCTCTGCTTGTGTTTCACCCTTACTATCAAAACTAAAAAAATGATACGCTCCGACGCGCATACTTGTCTTATTCGCATTCGTCCAATTTTTCGAAAAGTACTTGTCCACAAACGCACTTCCTTCAGTAGCCTTTATAAACGCAAACTTCATATTTTGCTTTTCCAACTCCCTCCAATCTATATCACCTTGATACGATGCGACATCTACGCCTTTTATTTCATACTTATCCGCACTTATTTGATTCGGAATAAATATACCGTAAAAAACTAAGTAAGCGACAATACTCATTACACTAATTAAGGTAAAGACTCCTCCTATAATAAGCTTCTTTTTCATCCGTATCCCCCATCTTTACACATTAATATCCCACTTACCATTCACGTTTTTTATTAATCCTCATTTTTTCTTCAAAAGCCTTCCCTAAATCAATTTCTAACTTGTTTGCTAAATCACATACATTCCAAATGACATCAAACATTTCTAAACCAATCTCTCTTTTCGAATCTTGTATTTTATCACGCTTTAATATAACTTCCGCTAATTCACCCAATTCCGCCATCGTATACATCGTACGCTCTTCAATCGTTGTATCTTGAAATCCTTTTTCTTTACTGAAATTTAATACATATCTCTGGAATTCCACAATATTCATACTTAATCTCCCTTCATAATAAATACTCCATTTTTCTATTACACTTAAAATCTATTTTGTTAAATTATAACATTCATACTATAATTTATTTATAGCCCTATAACGGAGGTGTTTTCAATGACTCTCTTCGCTTCCCCATCATTATTCATACTAGCAATCATTTCATTTACACTAGCCTATTTCATCGGAGTAAAACAATACACTTGGCTCTTATCAGGATTCAACGAAAGCCGTGTACCAGACAAAATAAAGTTATCAAAAATAGTTGGTCTTTATAATTTAATTGCCGGTGTTATCGCCACAATTGGCAGTGTCTTCACTACTCCTAATACAAAAATCTTATTTCCTATCATTATAATTGGCCACGTTATAATCGCTGCCTATGTAAATACACGCATGGTACAGTGAAAAAAGACCATCCAATCGGATGATCTTTTTTACAATTTATCAACATATTGCTTTGCTTCTAGTATAGAAAACCCAAAAGCCTCTCTTACTCTTTTAACTGCTGTTACTGTTTTTCCTTCTTCCATAAGCTGACGCAACTCTTTATTAATTTCAGGTTCTCTATCTACAATTTCCATTTCTTTCGTAATTAGCTGTAATCTATCTTCCATTCTCTTTAAACGTGCATCCGTTTTCTTTTCGATTCTATTTAATTTTTCAACGATATAAATAAACCCAAAGACCGCTATCGGTATGATCATCCAAAATTCCATGACTATTCCTCCTCATTAGCTTTCATTTGTTTTATTTCACTAACTTATGTAAATTTTACCACAGGACACATTTAATGTATAATAGTAATATACAACACTGTTGATAAAACCTTTTATTTTAGGGGGACACATTATGAAAAGATTTTTTAAGACGTTACTACAATTTGTAGTTCTTTCATTTGCACTACATTTATTATTTGATATCGTTGGCTGGCTTGTTTTCAATGCGCCAATTCAAAACAAACAAGTTATCATTTCCTTACTAACAACTTCATGGCTTATGTACATGTACCGAGATAAATTTTTTAAAACATTCACTTCGAATTAACTAAAAAACTTCATCGATAAAAGATGAAGTTTTTTCTTTTTCTCTCTATTTACTACTGTATAATAGAACTAACATTCTGTCTTTTTAAGAAAGGAGTCACTATGAACTTAAAAAGTAACAATATATCCGAAAAAATGAACCAATATTCCGTTGCAGGTTTAAGTCTTGCCATTATACGTGATGGCACACTAGATGAAGTCGCTGCCTTTGGAACACTTGAATCTGGGACCACTAGAACTGTCACTACGGATTCTATATTCAACTCTTGTTCAATTAGTAAATTCATCACTACACTGCTCGTACTAACGTTATCAGATCAAGGAATCATACATTTAGATGAAGATGTAAATGATAGCCTTACATCTTGGAACATACCTACCACTCTATTTACCTCACAGAAAAAAGTCACGTTGCGAAATTTATTAAGTCACCAATCTGGAATTATTGACCCTCCTAATAGTTTTGAACATTATACATTTGCACAAGGGCGACCAAACATGTCTGAACTCCTTGCCGGTAAAACATCCTATTGCCCAGTACCGATAGAAATAACTTATAAACCAGAAAGCGAATTTCACTACTCCGATGCAAACTTTTGTATTATTGAACTACTACTTGAAGATATAACTGGAAAACCATTCAACCTTTTACTTGAAGAATATATCATTCAGCCACTCCAGCTAAAGAATAGTACAGTATTCTCTCCTGAAGATATAAATAAAATGGAGACCTTTGCTTGCGGGCATAATAAAAATGGCACCGTTACAAATGAAAAGTATCCATTTTATCCATTCGCAGCTTCTTCAGGTATTTGGACAACACCAACAGACTTATCAGCTTTAGTAATTGAAATCATTCATTCCTTACAAAGAAAGGGCAAACTAAAACTTTCTCAAAAATTAATACAAGATATGATTTCTCCTCAAGGTTGCTCAAAATGGACTGGATTAGGAGTTTTTCTAGATGATTCGAATGAAGGCTTACAAATGCATTCACTTGGATGGGGCGTGGGATTTCAATGTATGCTGATATGCTATCCATACCGAGGTAATGGTGCCATTATTATGACAAACACTGACATAGGCGTTCATCAAATGGAAGGGATTATTGGTGAAGTGTTAAAAACGTTATCCTTATAATGAAAAGAAAGAAGCTGTTCCTTCCAGCTTCTTTCTTTATATTATATTTTTCGCAACAATTTTTATATGTTCTGGCGCAATAATCTCCGTTATACTTTCTTGGAAATCTTCCTGCAACATTTCTTCAACATGTTCTAACTGCACTTCAACATGTGTGCATTCTAAATTATGTATATTTAATAATGCATAATGATCTTTTTTCTTAATTACTAAATATTGATTTTCCTCTGTTACAAGTACCGAACCTAATCGTACTCCTAGTAGGCGTTGATCATCAAACTTCACAACCATTTCCCCCTTCCTTAATCCAAAGCGTGATTTCTATGTAATAAAATAACATTTTAGGTAATCTATTCTTTATAAACTATATCACAATTTATTAAAATATAAATATCATATTTCTTTTTACTAAAAATCCCTATTCTTTCATATATTTCGATACAAAAAACTTTCTCAACATAAAATTAGAATTTTCAGTTTTTATTATCATGAAAATCTATTATAATAAAGTTAATAAATGTTTGACCTCTCCTAATTCATGTACATATGGATGATCAGTAGCTGCTGTTGCTACTGATCTATTTTTTTGCTCCATATCTTCAATGATAGTTCTTTATTTTATTCGCCAAGCCATTAATTCATCAGTTCAATCTAATAAAGGCTTAGTAATGCTAATCCTAAACCCTCTCCTCATAAAATATAATTCTATTTAAAAACGGATCAATCACAGTTAATTCCATTGTATCCCACGGTGTTCCCTCTATATCAGGTTTTGAATACGCATATTCTTTATTCAATAATATAGAATGATAACCCTCTACATTATCTATTTTGACCCGAATCGCACCACCTGGCGAAGCATCCCCATGATGCTCTGATAAATGTATTACAGCATCATGTAACGAAATTTGCATATATAATGGCATATGTTCCTCATACCGATGTTCCCAATCCAGTTTAAATCCTAAAAAATCTATGTAAAATAGCTTTGCTTTTTCAATATCAAAAATTCTAAATATAGGTGTAATCATTTATAATCTCCTCCTATTTATAAACATCTGCCGCCAGTTCCCTCAAAACATCCACATTCACTACTTCAAAGCAACCATTGTTCTTCTTTATAATCTCTTTATCACAAAAAATATTTAATGTACGTAATAGGTGTCGATAACTCGTTCCTAACAATTCAGCTGTTTCCGTTAAATTCCCACTAAACACAATTCTATTTCCATGCTGCACCGCTCGTTCCCCGGCTGCTAACATGTAACTCGCAAGTCTATTTTCAAGTGGATATAGTAAATTAATTGTACTGTTTTTTGAAAGTCGATTTAATTTATGTGCTAATGATCCGCAAATACATCGTAAAAATTTCGCATCATGAAATAGTTGATTTCTCACTTTTCCTAAAGGTAAACCAACACAATATGAATCTGCCATCACTTGTACGTTTGAAGCAGTCTTTTGAGAATGAATTAACTCCACATCCCCTAACAGCTGCAAGCTATCATAAAAACATAACAATACAGATTTCCCGTTACTTAATGTATTAAACGCTTTCGCTTTTCCTTCAACGAAGAAAAATAAATAATCTATCTCTTCATTTTCTCTACAAATAAACTCATTCTTTTTAAAAAATATGAGTTCCATATACGGTTTCATATCATTACTAAAAAAAGAGTCAATATTATTTTGTTTCATATAATTTGCTAATTTAATTGAATTACATACTTTTTTCATAGTTCCCCCGCCTTTACAACTCATCCCCATTGTAATCAAAATTTTCTTCTTCCACTATGACATATGTCATAGTAATACACAATTTCAGCATGATACATTCATTACAAATATGAAATACAAAGGGGATATTACATTGTATAACTTTCTTTCTGTCTTTATTGGTGTGCTCATCGCCGTTATGCTTCCATTGAATGGGATTTTATCTGAATTAATTGGCAAGTATACAGCAAGCGTTGTCATTCACCTTGTCGGTTTAATTGCAGTTATTTTCGTTTTAATCATAAACAAAAATAAAATTCGTTTCGATAAAGGTATTCCACTTTTTCTATATAGTGCTGGAGCAATTGGGGTATTCACTGTTCTTTTTAATAATATAAGTTTCTCTGTCCTTGGTGCCTCTATTACGATCGCATTAAGTTTACTTGGTCAATCCATTGCTTCCATCGTTATTGATCATTTCGGCTTATTAGGAATGAAAGTTGCAAAGTTTGAAAAGAAAAAACTAATTGGATTATGTTTCATCTCTTCCGGAATTATAATCATGACAATTTATTAATGGAGGCAGAAAAATGTTATATATTACGATCGCTATTTTAGCTGGTGTTTCTATCGTTGTGGCTAGAATTATTAACGCGAATTTAGCAAAGGAAATCGGAAATTGGGAAGGCACATTTTTTAATTATATTACTGGATTATTTTTCTCTATGTTATTTTTAATTTTCAGCTCAGATTCATTGTATATTCCAATGCAGACGTTACAATCTATTCCTATCGCTGTGTACTTAGGCGGATTAGTAGGCGTTATCGTCATCTCTTTATCGAACTATATTACTCCTAAAATATCAGCATTTTATTTAACGTTACTCATCTTTATCGGACAATTATTTGCGGGGACTATCATTGATTTCATCTTGTCACACGAACTCTCTATGGGCAAAGTTGTCGGTGGTATTTTCGTACTAATCGGGCTCACTTACAATTTACTCGTGGATCGTCCGATAAAAACTGTGAAGCATAACCAAGTTCAACTATAATACTTTGTGCTTACCTATCATATATTAATAGAAACACTCTTCATACGAAGTAATAGAGAGGAGAATATTCTATTAAGAAAATCATTTTACTGCTAGGTAGTGCCTTGATTATTTTTGGTATCGTATGGTTTTTCAACTCTGGAAAATCTATTCAAGATTTCTATACAGCAAATAAACCAAAGAAGAAAGCTACTATCATTTCAACGCAAAGAGACCCAAATGAGCCCCCTGTCTTTTTAGGAAAACAGGAAATAAAAGATATACATGTCGAGTCAATTAAAACAAAAAAGGATATCTTTCTCACGAAAACAGATGAATTAAAAACTTTCATTAACAGTATGGATACCGCCAAAAAAGGAAAATTAACATTAGATGAAGAAGGGGCAGATTTAATAGATTGTGATATGTGGATTACTTTCGAAGATGGAACTTATAAAAAATATTTCATATGGGTAGTTGACCATCACAACAACGAAGTGATGATTGCTCAGCAAGATACTCCTGATGATGTAAACCTTACGTATTATCAATTAAATGAAGATAATTCAAAAAAAGTTTATAACTTGTTTAAAAAAATTATTTAAACGAAACAGTCATGAGCAAATGAGCTCATGACTGTTTGCACTATATATATTCTGGGAACACTTTACATCCCTTTTCCTGTTCTATATCATGTCCAAAGAAAACAATCGGCTTCTCTTTCATTACAACTTCTTTTAAACGTTTAATTGAAGATAAAGCTAATTCTGGATCAAATCCAGCAAACGGCACTTCATCTTCAAAATTCTCTTTCGTATAAGATGCATCAATCGTTAATAATACAGGACCAGATTTTTCTGTCTTAATTAATAGTGACTGATGCCCCGGAGTATGTCCTGGTGTATGCAATAATTGAACTCCTGGTACTACTTCATAATCCCCTTCAATGATTTTGTAGTTTAAATTCGGCAATTTACATTCTTTCATATATTCTTCACTATGTTGTGCCGCCTCATATTCAGCACGCTGTACAAAGATTGGTGTATTTATAAATGCGCCATTTCCTCCTGCATGATCAAAATGCAAGTGAGAACTAATAATATAAAGAAGGTCTTCCGGCTCATAACCAACCCGTTTTAAAATATTCACGATTCTATCTTCTTCAGTCATTTTCGGTAAAATCTGCCCTTCTACAAATGTCCCTTCAAACAAGTTTTCATTATTAACCGCACTTTCTGGCATACCTGTATCTACTAAAATAAGCCCCTCTTCTGTCTCCAAAAGATAACACCATACAGGTAAATTCAATAAATTCCCCGGCGAAAGCGTACTATTAACAGAAGAATGATCTAACATACAACGGCCTGCTGGGATGAAATAAAGCTTCTTTACTGTCATTATGTATCCACCTTTACATTTAATTTGAGATAAAGTAACACAGTAAAAAATTCCTCCTGTTAGAAATAAACTCCTTCTCTTCTTTCAATGTTTCAACTATTATTTTTGAGTCATTCACAAATTCTCCTTATATTATTAATTTCTATTCGTTATTTCCCTAAAAATTGAGAGTAAGAAATCAACTGTTTGTATTTTGAAATATGAAAAGAATATACCCTTAAACGAATGTTACATATAAAAGAACCGACTTCCTATAAGTTGAGGAAAGGAGTCGGTTCTTTTTTATTTATTATTGCTCTTTATGTGCGGCGAACTGAGATTATAAAAGGTAATATGCTATTGTTTTTCCACTGTAATATTTCCGTTATGTGTGTTTAATTTAATTACATTTTCTCCTTTTCCAATAACCGTATTTCCATTATATTTATCAAGGATATTCGCTCTACCATTGTCAACACCAACATTAAATTGAACATTAGTTGGTTCTTTTTCAGTTGCAATATTAATTTTTCCATTGTGAGTCGTAAAATTGAGATTTCGATCCAATTCATTCGTTTTCAGAGTAAGACTTCCATTTTTAGTTTGCCCCTCTATTTCACCTTCAACATGGTCTAGTATTATTCGTCCATTGTTCGATTTCACATGAATATTTTGTGCCAATACATCTTTGAAATCCATAATTCCATTGTTTGTTTCTGCGATAATTTTTGGCGAATTGATTTCTCTTAATTCAACACGTCCATTGCTTGTATTGATATTAAAATGGGTTGCGTTTAGTTTTTTAGCAGCAACGTAGCCATTATTATTGGAAACTTTTAATGAATCATATTGTTTTTCGGGTAGATACACATTTAATGTTAATGGCGCCAATACTTCAGAAATATTAAAGTTGAACCAGCTCTGTTGTTTTTCTTTGTAAGAAATGAGAAGCGTTGAATCTTCCTCATCCGTAGCTAATGTTCTTTTTACGTTTGGATTGACCTCGCCATCTAATTTCACTTTCACGTTACTATCTGTTGTAGGATTGATGTTAACACGAACGTTATTCGTATCGATAATGACGCTTGACACATTATTATTATTAATGACCTTTTCTTCTGAAATTGGTACTGCAGCAATTGAACGATAAGTGAATAAACTTCCGATAATACCAATAATGAAAATAATACCTGCAATGATTGAAAGACTCTTTTTATTTATCATGCTTCAAACCACCTTTTACTAATGCTATATTGAACTTTAAATAACGAACAAATCCATTCTTTGCTAGCTTCGTTAAAAATAACATAGCAATAACAATGAAATATCCAAGTCCACAAAGTGCTAAAGAAATAAAAAGATTAAATAGTAAGAATGTATTTGGATGTATAATAGTATCAACTAAAACAAGTAATGGTGCACCTAAAAATGAGATACCTAGAACCCATCCTGAAAAAATCAATGCCGCTAATGTAATTGCAGGTGCAAGCACGATTAACAAATTGAAAAAACCTAATCCAATTACTGCCCAAATTGCCCGGAAAACATTTCCTGTTGTCGCACTTGTTGTTACTTTCTCAATATGATAATCTGCTAATAACTCTTTGGCAATTTGAGCTGGAGAACCTAATGAAGCTGCAATTTCTTCTTCGCTTTTCCCTTCCTCTAATCCGAAAGTAAAATGTTCTTCATAATCTTTTAAAATATCTGCACGCTCTTTATCAGATAACCTTTTTAGAGATACATTTAATTGTTGTAAAAATTTATCTTTCGTCATTACGTACACCTTCTTTAATTAATTGATTGACACCTTGTGAAAACTCATTCCATTCCTCCAAAAGTTGATACAAATACGTTCTACCTTTATCCGTCAGTGTATAGTACTTTCTTGAAGGCCCTTCTGAAGACTCCTGTAAATACGTTGTAAAATATTCTTCTTTAGTTAATCTACGAAGTAGCGGATAAACAGACCCTTCTGATATTTCAATTTGATTGGAAATACTTCGAACTAATTCATACCCATAACGGTCTTGCTTCTCAAGTAAGACAAGAACACAAAGTTCTAAAACTCCTTTTTTAAATTGTACATTCAATATTCATTCACCCTATTCTAATTGACATCCACTACTGTTTATTATTCAGTACTGTTTTATAATAAGTAACTACAAGTATAATATAACAGTTAGTATTGTTCAATGCAAGGTACACTGGAAAAATAAGTATACCTTGCATCCGACGCTTATAAAATCAAAACGATGGCTGATCCTCTCCAGTCACAAAGTTCTAAATGAGGCAGAAACAGGTCTTTTACAATATGGACAGAACTCAACTTTTTTACATAATGACACTTTACCTACTATAATAAAGGAGAAAAACTCTTACTTTAATGGAGGGAATACAAATGAAAGCAATTGGTTTACATGAATACTTACCTATTGAAGAAGAAAACAGTTTAATTGATATTGAAGTTGAAAGACCTGTTGCTACAGGAAGAGATATACTCGTTAAAATTAACGCTATTTCCGTTAACCCGGTTGATACAAAAGTTCGCTCTCCGAAAGATAAAAAAGAAGATGTAGCGAAAATACTTGGCTGGGATGCTAGTGGTGTCGTCGTACAAACTGGCGAAGGTTGTACGTTATTTAAAGAAGGCGACGAAGTGTTTTATGCTGGAAGCATTACGAGACAAGGTACATATAGTGAATACCACTTAGTTGATGAAAGAATCGTTGGTAAGAAACCTAAAACGTTAAATGATGCTGAAGCTGCAGCAATTCCTTTAACAGCTATTACAGCTTGGGAAGGTTTATTTGAACGTTTAGGTATTGATTATAATAAGAAAGATGAGAATACATTTAAAAACATTTTAATTATAGGCGGTGCTGGTGGTGTTGGCTCGATTGCCATTCAACTGGCGAAATGGGCTGGATTGAATGTAATTACAACTGCATCCCGCACTGAAACGATACACTGGGTTGAAAAATTCGGTGCTGATTATATTATTAACCATCACCAACCTTTACAAGATCAAATATTAGAGTTTGGGCTAAAAGATGTAGATTATATTTTCTGCTTAAACAATACAGATCAACATTGGCAAGCAATATGTGAGCTTATTAAACCACAAGGAAAAATTTGCTCTATCGTAGAAAATGAGCACCCTCTTGAGATGGGTATTTTAAAAAGCAAAAGTGCTGCACTCGTTTGGGAGTTTATGTTCACAAAAGCAATGTATGAAACTGGCGATATGATTACGCAACATGAACTATTAAATAAAGTAAGTGAACTACTAGATGAAGGCATTTTAAAAACTACTTTAAATGAAACATTCACACCAATTAACGCTGAAAATGTAAAGAAAGCACATGCACTGCTTGAAAGAGGAAGTACAATTGGGAAAATCGTTTTAGAAAAGTTTTAATAACAAAAAGTCCGATTTCCAAATGAGAAATCGGACTTTTTACTATCTTTATTTACTTGAAATCTCTTGATTATTTTGAACGTCTAACGGAGGTCGTTTCCCTATTCCGAAAGCATAGAAACTAATTGTTACGATAGCTAAGAAAACAATACCTACAACTAGTGAAATGCGCGTATCATCGTTAAACCACATTCCAATTAATACCATAATTAAAAAGGCAATTGTTAAATAGTTTGTAACAGGAGCAAATGGCATTTTGAACGGATGATCTTTCATCTCTGCCCCTTTTGCTTTTCTAAAATTAATTTGACTAATTAAAATGACGAACCATGGCACCATACCAGGGAGTACGCTCGCACTATATACATATACGAATAAGTTTTTCGGTGCAATATAACTTAATACAACACCGACCGCTAAACCGATAATTACGCCAACTGTACCGAACAAAGGCACACCATTTCCAGAAAGTTTCGTGAAATATTTCGGCGCTTGTCCATTTACACCTAACGTATACAGCATACGCCCCGCACTATAAATACCACTATTACAACCAGACATTGCCGCTGTAATAACAACGAAGTTAATAAGTCCAGCTGCTGCCGTAATACCAACTTTCGCAAAAGTTGCTACGAATGGACTACCAATTGTACTTAATTGATCCCACGGATACACAGTTACAATAACGAAAATAGCACCAATATAGAATATTAAAATACGCCAAATTGTACTTTGAATCGCTCTTGTAAGTGTCTTCTTCGGATCCTTCGCCTCACCAGCAGTAATCCCGATTAATTCCACACCTTGGTATGCACCAACTACAAGTGATAATGCAAAGAAGAATCCTGAAAAACCACCTGTAAAGAAACCACCATTTGCCCAAAGATTAGATATGCCAATCGCTTCTCCACCGTTACCAATTCCAAAGAAAATAAGTCCAAATCCCGCAATAATCATTAATAGAATCGTAACGATTTTAATCATCGCAAACCAAAATTCAAATTCACCAAATGACTTAACAGAAATTAAGTTAGCTGCGCCAAGAATAACCATCGCGATTACACCTGGTATCCAAGCTGGTAAGTCCGGGAACCAATATTTCATATATGCTCCAACCGCAATAATTTCTGACATCCCAACGATAACCCACTGGAACCAGTTACTCCACGCTGTCATATAGCCAGCTAACGGATGAATATACTTATGACCGAACGTCGCAAATGAACCTGTACTTGGCTCCATATACAACATTTCACCCATGGCACGCATAATGAAGAAGATAAAAATACCTGCAATTGCATACGCAAGCATTACTGACGGACCTGTCCATTTAATCGTGCTGGCTGACCCCATAAACAAGCCAACACCAATCGTTCCGCCTAAAGCAATCATTTGAATATGACGTGCTTCTAAGCCTCTTTTCAATTCTTTGTTTGCCACTTCATTTCCCCCTCTTAGATGATTCATAGCCGCATTTTAAAACAAGATGCTTTCCCCTAATTCCTTTCGGCCTGAAAATGATGAAGCAAACATCATTTTAGACTAACTTTAAAGCTATCCTAAAATCGTTTTTTTGCCCCTTACAAAATTCTCAAAACCTTTCATCTTCCAATATTCTATAAATCTTAAAATTACTTACCTTATATTAATTCATTTATCTGAAAAGTTCAATTATTTTTTCGGTAGATTATTATACATAAGTCTGATTAATTTTTAACTAAATTAACAATAAAATACATCTATTCAATATGATTCCGGCATGAATATTATTACAATATAAATAACCGAGGAGAGTATTTCTTCCTCGGTTTCATACTGCATATACTTCACTAATTATAGTTTGTACTATAATTGCTTACACATACAATTCACACATCACGTATAAATTTAATATATTAGTAAACTACAAAGTCACTAACTTCTGTATCTCCACCCCCTACTTTAAGAAAAATATAATTACACTTAAATCTACCAACAATACCTTTAATTTTTGTTCGTATATCCACTAATCATTTTCATAAAATATAAAAGAGTCTCATTAAAAAATGAGACTCTTTTACCATTTCATATTTAAATCATTTTTGAAGTTTGTTTCCCTAAAATAAACACTTTAGTAAACACCATCATGATAACTACTATAGCTAGAAAATAAAGTGGCATCACGAGTAACGAGCCCGTATGCAACTGGCTCATTCCCCAAATTGCTATTGTTACAATTACATAGTATCCTAAGCTAAACAATGCTCCTGCTGTACCAATAACATCTTGAAAATCTACTAACGCTAAACTTAAACAGTTAGGTAACGCTACTCCAATTCCTAATAGCAACATAAACATCGCTACTAAAAATCCAATCATATATACTACGTTGGGATTTGATCCAACAAACGTAATAACAGATAAAAGGATGGCTCCCCCTGTCATTACAAGACTACCAATATATATAATCTTCTCTGGTTTATATGTGGCAAGCAATCGTTTCGAAACTTTCGCTCCAATAATAGAAGCAGAAGCAACAACAATTCCTAAAAATCCATACATACTTGGCGATAATTGAAAGTATTCAATAAAGATAAATGGCGCTTCTGCATAATAGCTAAATAAAACACCATTCGCTACTCCAATTAATACCCCGTATGTTACTACTTTCGGATTTGTAACCAACCGTTTTAAAACAGAAAACACATTTATTTTATTCGTTACTGATTCCGTTTTTGTTTCCGGAAGGGAAACAAACGTATACAGAAAAATCCCGACACTCATAACTACTAAACTTAAAAATACGATTTTAAATCCAAACATTTGATCAAGAAAGCCACCAATTAACGGTCCTATCGCTGGTGTAAAAGCAATGACTGCCGAGATTTGAGCAAACATAACATGCCTCTTATGCCCTTCTACACTTTCACGAAGAATCGTTTGTGTCACAACTGAGCCAGCACTTGCTCCAAACGCTTGAATAAAACGACTTAGCAATAAAACTTCAATGGAATTTGCAATAAAGCATAAGAAACTTCCAGCGCCATATACGACAATTCCAAGTAACATTGCCGGGCGACGGCCAATTATATCTGATAACCATCCAATAAAAAATACACCTAAAGCAAATCCAGCAAAATACACACTAAGTGTTAACTGCACCTCATTATTACTTACGTGTAACGCCTTTGAAATATCAGGTAAAGACGGTGTGTAAATCGTTTCACTAATTTGCGGAAATGCGACAAGAATGATCATTAACAAAAGTGATGGTACTGAGACTTTTTTCATTTTTCATACCCTCCTATAACTTTGAAAATCTCAGAAATAAAAAGACTTTTCTTAGCTACGGAACAGGAGGGGCCATTATAGAAATTCGATCATAAAACAACAAAGAAAACACCTCAATTACGTATGTTAATACTTATAGGAGGGTAATATTAACATTGATTTTTTAAATATACTTTTTCAATTATATTACATGTTGCATTTCTTTTTCTAGTGTTGAGTCTTGAAGGATTCCTTGATACCAACACCTTTTTATGGAATAATTAGAAATAGTTTGAATTGATAGATTTAATTATTAAACGATAGACTAGTATATTTTAATGCCGCAAAGCTTACAAACAGGAGGATTTTTGTAATGATTGAAATTTTAAGGACAGTAATAAATTTCCTGATTGCTCTCTTCTCAGGAGAATTACCAATTGTATATTATGTGTGGATTATCGCTTTATTTATCATTCAAATAATCCAGGCTACTCTAAGCTATAAGCTCTTTAAAAAGAAAGTCAATTTCAGCACTTATATGTCAACAGAATTACTTGCTTTTATCATTCTATTGTTTGGCGGTATGTTAATATCTAAGTTACTTGCCTACATAATAGACGATCCTACTATTAGTATGACAAATGTAACACATTATTTTATTTCACTTATCATACTAACTATATTTGTCTCTATTGGCTTTATTAAAGACTTTTTACTAACATCTATTAGTAATAAAAATGTAGCTCTTTTTACCATTTTAGTAGTGTCCTTACTAGCTAGTATACTGTCATTCAAGTTTTTATCACCTATCATTGCAGGTTCTTTTTCTCTTTCTAAATCTTTTATAATCACTTTAATTATTGTAGTACTCGGGTTAATTACTCTATTAATTTCTTTAGAGGAAAAATATGCAGACGAAGAGTAATTCTTGCATCCATAGTTTGAAATTGGGTGCCTATTCTTTTTATCGGTATTACTAAAAAATAACACAGTCATTGAATTGAAATTTACATAGAAATGAGGAAATACAATTGAGCATTGAACAACAATTATATGATGCAGTGAAAAGTTTAATTGACCAAAGATACCCACATGGTTGGGGCGGAGCTGCAGCAATTCTTGTAGAAGATGGATCCATTTATACAAGTGTGGCCCCTGACGTAATAAACGCTTCAACAGAACTTTGTATGGAAACAGGTGCTATTTTAGAGGCCCATAAATTTCATAAGAAAGTTACACATTCGATTTGTCTTGCAAGGGAAAATGAGCATTCTGAATTAAAAGTATTATCACCTTGTGGTGTGTGCCAAGAACGTTTATTTTACTGGGGACCAGAAGTACTATGCGCCATTACAAATTCTAAACAAGATATTATTTTCAAACCGTTAAAAGAATTGCAGCCATACCATTGGAGCAAAGCATATCATGATGAATTCACAAAAGAATGGAGTACAAGATAAAGTGAAATCTGCTCGCAAATAGCGAGAGAATAAAAATGATTCACTAAAAAAGCACCGTCACAAATGACGATGCTTTTTCTATGTAAGAGCTACTAGAAGGTTTCCTTCTAGCCTACTCCCATTTATAAGTCCAAAATTGTTCAAGTTGCAACCATTTTAATGTTGCTGCATCTTTATTTTTGATTTTTGCATGCGTGTCTTCCAGCATTGCTTCTGTTTGGGAACGATGCGCGCCTAATGCAGCTAATTTATGATCAAACACTTCACTAATATTATTTACAACATCCGGCTCACCTAATACAGCTTCGCGATTTTTCGTAATCGCGACTGCATGAATGACTGGACGCTCTTCTTTTGGCATACGTGATACAGCACGAACGACAGCACGGCCAAATGCATTATGATCTGGATGTACACCGTGTTCTGGATAAAATGTAATAATTCGAGATGGATTTACTTCTTGTATGATTGCTTCAATTTTATCTGCAACGAAATCAACATCTTCAAATTCTAACGTTTTATCATGGAAACCAAGCATTCTTAAATCTTGAATTCCCATCGCTTCACATGCATCTTTTAATTCTTTTTCACGGATATTTGGAATCGTTTCACGGTTAGCGAATACGTTTTTCCCCATGTTACGTCCCATTTGTCCTAGGGTACCACATGCATACGTTACAGGTACTCCTTGATCTGTTAATAAGCGAATTGTCCCTCCCGCAGCATATGCTTCATCATCTGGATGCGGAAATACAACAAGTACATGTCTCTCCATAAGTTTCCCTCCTTCTTACTTAAATGGTGTTAAGCTTAATTCAAGCGCAACTGCTAGGCGACCTAAATTATCATGTCCAGCTAGTAATAAACGCTCTTTATCGTCTACTTCCCAGTGCGTAATACCTTCTGCATATACCCAGCCATGATCCATTTTCAAACCAACTCGGTATGGGTTTGTTCCAGTTATCTTCCCGCGTTCAAAACGAATAATTGCATTTCGAATGAAAGCACCAACTGTCATCATCTTTTCATTTATGTGGGATGCATACGCTCCGTTCGTCGTTTCTAAATGAATATATACATCTTTATTTACAAAACGTTCAATTTCATTTTGAATAAGAGAACTATCTTTTACTATTTCCATCGGAATTCACCTCTTTAAACCATTTTACGCAAAAATAATGTAAATTGCTATCTCTATATTAGAGGACAACGCCCACTTTTCCTAATAATTTGCACTGTGTTTTTTATATTTTTTATATGATATGTAAAAATCATATTTTTTCCTTCACTTTGTTAAATAGTTTTCTTTCTTTTTTGAATTTGCTACAATATATTTTATCCCGTATTTATGTAGCGAGATACATTTCAACAATTGAATACATACTTTAAAGAAGGTGACATGATTGGAACAATCAGCACATGAAGTAGCAAATTGGCAATATTATTTTGCAATTGCCGTATTTTTAATCACGTACGGATTTATTATTTCTGAGAAATTGAATCGTGCTGTAATCGCACTATTCGGCGCTGCTATTATGATTATTTTTGGAATTGTAGATTTACATACCGCTTTCACATCACATATTCAATGGGAAACAATCACCCTTTTAATTGGGATGATGATTCTCGTACATATTACGAGTCAATCAGGCGTATTTGAATTTGTGGCCATTAAAGCGGCAAAAGCAGCTGGCGGAAAACCAATCCGCATTTTATTATTACTATCCCTATTAACTGCTGTCGGTTCTGCCTTTTTGGACAACGTAACAACCGTCTTACTAATCGTACCTGTTACACTGTCCATTACACGTATTTTAAAAGTAAACCCTGTTCCTTATTTGATTTCAGAAGTGCTATTTTCAAATATAGGCGGAACAGCAACATTAATTGGTGACCCACCGAACATTATGATTGGATCAGCAAATAAGCATTTAGATTTTAATGCCTTTTTACTGAACTTAGCTCCAATCGTAATTATTATTTCTATCGTTACACTTGGCATCATTTACTTTATGTATCGCAACAAACTAAAAACAACACCTGAGCAAATCGAAAAACTTATGGTATTAAACGAAAAAGATTATATTAAAGATCAAAGCCTCCTTTTAAAATCGATCACGATTTTGGGACTAACTATTTTAGGCTTTATCCTTCATTCTGTTATTCATGTAGACGCTGCCGTTGTCGCGATGACAGGCGCTACACTTCTTATGCTAATTGGAGTAAAGGAACATGATATTGAAGATGTATTTGCCCACGTTGAATGGGTGACCATTTTCTTCTTCGCCGGACTATTCGTTCTCGTTGGCGGGTTAATTGATATCGGACTTATTTCTTCACTCGCAAAAGAAGTACTCGACGTAACAAATGGCGATATCGGTTTCGCTGCGATACTTATCTTGTGGGTATCAGGCATCGCATCTGCGACAATTGACAATATACCCTTTGTCGCAACGATGATCCCGCTTATTCAAGATTTAGCTACAGGACTCGGATTATCTGTCGACTCTCCGCAAATCGAAGTACTATGGTGGGCGCTTTCACTTGGAGCTTGCTTAGGCGGAAACGGAACATTAATCGGAGCATCCGCAAACGTAGTCGTTGCTGGTATTGCAAAACGTGAAGGACATGTTTTCTCTTATATGGACTTCTTAAAAATTGGTTTACCGTTAACAATTATTGCATTACTATTATCACACGCTTATATTTATTTACGTTATTTAATGTAAAAGTTGTAGTACGTGAAATTATATAGACGATTTTTAAAATATATCGATCGTTTCTTCGAATATATCAACGATTTTCTAAGTATATCGACGATTCGACAGAGAATATCGACTTACCGACAAATAACGACAACGAAAAAGGTATGCAGCTCTACATTGCATACCTTTTTTCGTTCACCAAAATATACCGATAATTGCTAATCCACCTAATATCATACCGCCAATTTGTCCAACGATTGCTGGTGATAATTGAACACCTTTTCGCACTTCAACAACTGGTCTTTCGTGCCTTAGTTGCTGCACTTCACTTTGCAGTTGATGTACACTTCCGTGTAATTCTTTAATTAGTTCCTTTAATTCAGCGACTTCTTCATTTACTGGTTTTGCTTTTTCTAAATTCATTTTGCATAACTCCTTTTTCTCTAATCAACACATTGTAAAAATTCTCCAACAAGTGCTCTTTTTCCTTTCTTCACAGTCTCATTTCTAAATTATTCATATAATAGATTTCAGAATGCGATTTAGAAAAAGCTTAAATTTATATCTATACCTCTTTATAAATCTGAATTTTCAGTTATAATTAATTGCACAATTACATTTTATACCAATTTATTAAAAAGGAGGAATTCTAATTGACTATTCTATCTATCAATAATTTATCAAAAAGTTACAAACATAAAAAAATATTAGATGGCATTAACCTCACCATCAACTCCCCAGGAATTTGGGCTTTAGTTGGTCCTAACGGTGTTGGTAAAACTACTTTTTTAAATGTAGTTACCAACCTTTTGCCAGCTACATCTGGAAATATTGAATTGATCGGGAAATCTAACAAAGATGTTTCTGTGTTTACAGACGTTTCTTTTTTACAGGACAATTCTGTACTATATGACTATTTAAACGGCTACGACCATCTTGCATTCATTTGTGATGTGCAAAAAATTTCAAAAGAACGCATGAATGAAGTTGCAAAATATGTAGGAATGGAAAATTATGCGAAGAGGAAAATTAAAGATTACTCCTTAGGTATGAAACAACACCTTCTCTTAGCGATGGCAATCTTAAACAAACCAAAGCTTATGTTCCTTGATGAACCTCTGAATGGCTTGGATCCAACTAGTGCGATACTGATGAGAAACATTTTATTACGCTTAGTAGAAGAAGGTACAACAATCATTATTTCTTCTCATAATTTATCAGAAATTGACCGTGTTACAAAGAAGATTCTTTTTTTAAAAGGCGGCAAATTAATAGAAGAGGATATGACAAAGTACGAAAAAATTCATTATCACTTCTTATTTTCAAATTTAAAACACGCACAACAAGAAGAACAAATGGATCGCGAACTATTCTCAAGGTAACTGGCAAGAAATATATGAAGAGAATATAAATCATTTACAATTTATGTTTAAGAGCTCAAAAGGCTCTAACTCTTTCCCTCACGCAATTGAGAAACAAAATATTTCCTTATTTACAGCACGGGCAACGTTGGAAGAATTAGTATTACTGAAAAAAAATAAAGCTGAACCATTTATTCAAAACACCATTTATACCCCCTATCTATTTACAATTTACGATCAATTTACAGGTAGTGCCTTAGAAGATTGGAAAAAGAGCACTATACGTTATGGCACAACGGGCTCTTTATTTTTATATCAAATAATCCAGTACTACTATATACCAGTACTCATTTTATTGGGATGCTTCATTTTTGGAAACAATATCTCTTCTGAAATGAATAATAAGAAGCGTGGTTTGCACTTTTACTATACTTTGCCTATTAAACGAAAATCATTATTTATAACAAAGTATTTTAGTGGATTCCTTTCTACAATTGTTTTTGTTTTACTAATGCTACTTATTCCTTTGTTTTGTAGCTATTTTACGAAAGGAGTCGGAAGCTTCAATTACCCAGTCCTTGTATACGAAGGATCAGAGCCTAATCCATTTGGCAGTGAATATAATAGTTTAAATCCCATTAAAGATCAATTTCACTTTATCACTTTGAAAAATTACTTTGGACAAGTATTAGTACTAACTGTTGTACTAACATTTTTTCTATATTCTTTTTACTATATTTCATCACTTTTACTAAAAAGCCTAAGTATTACAACGTCTTTTGTAGGTATTATAGCTTTTATTGGAATGAAGAGTTTTTCTTCCCCTTACAACCCATTTACTTACGTGAATATTCACAGTGTTCTAACTGGCGAAACAGCGACTTTAGTTTTTAATCCTTCTATTAATCTTTCAACTGGGGTAATGTTAACATTCGCTTTAAGCTGCACCCTTTTATTCGCAGGATACAAACTATTTATAAGAACATATAATTAGTAACAAAAATAAAAAGGAAAACTAGTACCTATCTAGTTTTCCTTTTTAGTCAATTATTCATAGTATGAATAATTGATATGTTATCATCACTTTTATTTTTGCAGCTCCATTCATTCCCTCCGCAGTATCCCCATAATGATACGATCAAAATACTTCCCATCCCTTTGAACTGCTTCTCTCATACAGCCTTCTATCTGAAAACCCATCTTTTTATACAACTCAATAGCAGCTTTGTTATAAGAAATAACATCCAGGCCGACGCGGTGTAAATTCAATTCATAGAAAGCATATTTTAAGATAAGATGGATCGCTTCTCTTCCATATCCCTCCCCTATATCATTTGCATCTCCTATACCAATTGCTAATAAACCCATTCTGTTATTCCACTCCATGCCATGAATTGCAACAAAACCAATTAAGCGATCATCTTGAACTGTCCTTACCATGAAAGCAACACTATTCGATCTTCGTCCCTTTAATAACCCATCACTCGCTATTTCCTGTAAAGATGGAATGCTATATCTGTATCGAGATTTCTCACATACTCACTATCTTCTTGCCACATGGCCATTACTTCAGCATCTGCTTCTCTCATAACTGATAATTTAATCGATTTATTTTGAAAAAGATTCATTGTCATTTCAGGCTCCCCCTTTTTTAATAACGGGGATACTTATTTCAGCCTATTTATCCCCTTATTCCATAAACTTCCTTATACTCGGAATACTTACAATAAGCGCTGACATTGGCACATCTCCTCTGCATTAAATTACATTAATTGTACATTTTTTCATTTATTCTAACAATTAAAAAAGACCCTCAAAACTTAGAGGATCTTCCTAACGACAAATCGATATTATTTCGTAAACATTTTCTCCGCTTCATCCATTGCCATTTTGTTACCTAAAGCAGAATAGTCAAGCCATGGTTGGTCATTAATAATGTATACGTGCTTACCTTTAACTGCTTTTAAGTCTTTCCAAATTGGTGTTTCTTGAAGTTGTTTAAATGCAGCTTTTGCCTTATCGTCTCTATTTACAACAACGAAAATAGCATCTGCATCAAAGTCAGGTAATACTTCTTGTGAAATGACTTCGAAAGGACGGTTTCCATCAATTTTCTCTACACCGTTTGCAGGTTGTAATCCTAAATCTTGGAATAAAATTGGTCCCATCGGTCTTTTCGTACTAAACACACGTAATTCTTTTGCAGTGACACGAATTGCCATTACTTTTTCGTTATTACCTAATTCTTTATCTATTAAACTTTTTACTCGTTTTGATTGCTCTTCGTAATCTTGAATATATGTATCCGCTTCTTTCTCACGGTTTACAAGTTTACCAACTTGTTTTAACTGCTCTCTCCACGTACCTTCATCTAAATTGAAAGAATGTGTTTTTGCAATTTTTTCGTATTTCGCTAAATCTTTGCCCGCGTATTTTTCATCCACATAAATGTCAGTTGGCTTCAATTGAAGTAATGCTTCCATATTCGGATCCGTTACAACACCAAGTTTCTTCGTATCTTTCAACTGCTCTTTTGCATGCGGTAAGAAATCTTTTAAATCTCCACCAATAACAGAGCCTACAGGTGTAATTCCTAATGCCAATAAATTATTCGTTAAGTGAATGGACATAGAAGCGATTTTTGGATCATTACTTTTTTCAGTTTTTTTCGTTGCCTCTTCATTAGATTTCGTTTGACCACATGCTGCTAATACTAAAATACACATCATGCTAAATAAAATAGTAAGTTTCTTTTTCATATGTTCTCCTCTTTGAAGTATTTATTTTGTTTTTGTAAGTAAATAAAGAAAATAAGGTGCTCCTAAAGCTGCCACTACTACACCAGCTGGAATAGAATTTGGCTCGAATATAGAACGACCTATCGTATCTGCTAGTACTAAAATAATCATTCCGATAATGCCAGCTAGCGGAAGAAAATGTTGATAGGTAGTACCTACTAACTTTCTTGCAATATGCGGAGCAACTAAACCGATAAACCCAATCCCCCCTGCCATCGATACACTCGCGCAAGATAATCCAACCGCTGTAGCTAAAAGAAGTAACCGTTCTTTTTGAACAGAAACACCAAGTCCTGCTGCCACACTATCACCTAGTGACAATGCATTTAACGTTTTAGATTTTAGCCATGCATACGGGGTTAGTATGAAAATCCAAGGTAATAATGCTAGGACATGAATCCAATCTCTTCCCCACACGTTACCAACTAACCATCTAGAAGCGAATGTATATGTCTCATCATTTAACTTGAGGGAGAAAAATAACGAAATCGCACTAAAGCCAGCTGAAACAGCAATACCAACGAGAATAAGTCTAATAGGAAGTAAACCTTTTGACCGATCACTCGCAAGTATAATAATTAAAAATGCAGCTAGTACTCCCCCGCCAAATGTAAATAACGGTATTAAAATCGATGCATTCTCATTAATAGAATGAAAGAAAGTAACGAATATAATTAGCCCGAAAGATGCACCTGCATGTAATCCTAAAATACCAGGGTCTGCAAGTGCATTACGTGATAGCCCTTGTAAAATCGCACCGGAAATCCCAAGGCCAATACCAGCTAACATTGTAATTATAATTCTTGGCATACGATAATCGTATAGCACTGTTGCACTCTCAAAATCCCCATAACCGAAAAGTGTTTGAATTACTTTAATTGGCGCTATGCTTAGTGTCCCTGTATTTAAACTAATTAAAATGACAGCGATACTAATACAACCAAAAATTGTAGTTACAGTAATAGCTCTCTTTTTATCTGTGTTCAAAAGATCCTTCACTTATAGCTCCCTCCCAACTTTACGTGCTATATAGAGGAAGAACGGAACTCCAACAAGAGCTACCATAATTCCTATCGCAAGTTCTTTAGGAGGGTTTACTGTTCTTGCCCCTAAGTCAGCTAAAACTAATAACATAGCTCCTAATAACGCTGACATAGGAATAATGAGTCGATAATTCACACCAACTAATTTTCTAGCAATATGTGGAATAACAAGTCCTACAAATCCGATAGAACCAACAGCCGAAACAGATACACCTGCAAGAATGACTACTATAATCATCCCTAGTATTCTCGTTCGGTTCGTTTTTACTCCTAAATTCGTAGCGACGTCATCCCCCATTGATATGAGTGAAATAGACCGCCCTATCACTGTCGCAAAAAGAATTGTTATGAGAATAATAGGAACTAAAAACTCCAAGTGTTCCCACTTAACCCCTGCAACACCGCCAGCGTACCAAAACGCTAAATCTTGACTTAAGTCATAATAAATCGCGACACCTGAACTTAACGAATGCAAAAGTGCGGCCATAACTGCCCCTGCAATCGTTAACCTCATCGGTGTTAATCCGCCTGATGTTGCTGACCCAATAATAAAAATGAGTACTGTACTTAAAACCGCTCCAATAAAAGAAACAATCATTAAATAGGAATATGGCATATGCGGGAAAAAGGCAAAACTAAGTGCAACTACAAACATCGCACCTGCATTTATCCCAAGCACACCTGCATCAGCTAAAGGGTTTCGTGTTACTCCTTGCATAACTGCCCCTGCGACTGCAAAAGCTGCTCCTACCACCGCTGCGCCAATTACCCTTGGGAGCCTTAATTCATAAATAATTTGATGCTGCGTTACTTTCGGATTATAATCAAAAACCGCTGCCCATACAGTTTGCAAATGGATATCCTTTGCACCGAATGCAATAGCTAAAAATATAGATCCTATTAAACATAAAATTGTTAAGCTCATGAAACATATGAACTTAATATGTATCCAGCGATTATTGCCAGCATGTACAGCAGACTTATGTAACATGTTTCATTTCATCCTTTATATTCAGTTGTTTTTTATAATTATTTTTAATTTATAATAATTACTGATAATAATTATCATTTTCATTTAGATATTATATCCCCACTTTTTTTAAATAGCAAACTATTTTTTTACTTCGTTAAATATTAAAATACTTATTACGATTTCTATCCAAAGCTTACAAATACATGCAAAATAGACTACTGGATTATTTTTAAAATTGTAGTATACTTAATCATTATTTTGAGTTTTCTAACAAAAATATCGAAGGTGACACAATGTTCTATATAAAACAACTACTACACTTCACTTACGAGCAAGCATTCTCTTGCTTATTCCCAGTTGTTATTTTCTTAACACTAGCCCTATCAAGAATCATTTCTATCCCAGGATTATACCGCTACGATTTCATACTCATCGTATGTCTTCTTATGCAGTGGATTATGTACAAAACTGGACTTGAAACGAAAGACGAATTAAAAGTAATTACTGTCTTCCATCTCATCGGCCTTCTACTAGAAACATATAAAGTACATTTCGGTTCATGGAGTTATCCGGAAGAAGCATATTCAAAAGTTTTTGGAGTTCCGCTTTACAGTGGTTTTATGTATGCAAGTGTTGCCAGTTACATATGCCAAGCGTGGAGAAGATTGAATTTACAAATGCATCATTGGCCAAGGTCTATTTTTGCAATACCTCTAGGAGCAATGATTTACTTTAATTTTTTCACACATCATTTTCTATATGACTTTAGATGGGTATTAACTTTACTATTATTCGTCGTTTTCTTTCGGACATTTGTGGAATTTTCATTACGAGGCGTTACATATAAAATGCCACTCGTTCTTTCATTTTTCCTTATCGGGTTCTTCATTTGGATCGCGGAAAATATCGCAACATTTTTCGGAGCATGGCAATATCCAAATCAACGAGAAGCATGGAATCTCGTTCACTTAAGCAAAATTAGCTCATGGTTTTTACTCGTTGTTATTAGCATTATGATTGTTACACAACTTAAACATTTGAAGGCGTCGAAAAGATAATATTGCTCGTGTAAAAACATATTAGAATAAATATACCCCCTCCTTAATATAGAACGGGGGTAAAAATATAATTAGTTAACCTTGATATGAGGATACACTGAAAATTAATAATACCTTCGTTGTTCCACAATCACACTTCATTTTGGAACAACGAAGGTATTAGATTAAATATCAAAAGCTTATTTAGAAATTATTTTACCAAAATACGCATTAGCACTTCCACATCCGGCAATCCATATTCTTCATCCTCCTGTTCCTGAGTGAGAAGACTGATGACGATATTAAAATACCAGGTAAGTAGCTTTCGTGGTTCTCCTGAGGAAAACTCACCAGATTTTTGTCCTTCAATGAAGAACGGAACCAGTAGATCAATAAAGCCATGCGTAGGAAGATGTTCAAAAATCTGGGTGACCTTTTCTGGGATATCGTCATCCTTACGAGCCCGTTCAATGAGCATAAAGGCATATTTACTATTTTCATCAAGCATATTTTCAGTTAAGTTTCTGATTTGTTCAAAGGGTGTTCCAGGCAAGTGTTGAACATGCTCGATTTCCCTTCTCGCTTCCCCCATCAATTCTTGTATAAGTGTGATGAACAATTCTTTTTTAGAATGGAAATAGCGATAAATTAGTCCTTCACTAATACTAGCTTCCTTAGCAATCAAGCTCATTTTTGTTCCAGTGTATCCTCGACGAGCAAATACTTTAAGTGCTGCTTGCTTTATCTCCTCCCTGCGTTCGTCACGGATTTGATCAAGCCGCTGTCTGTTTAATGGAGACAATTGTTCCACCCCCTAATCTTTGAAAAATGTTATATTCATTGTACCATCAAACTGGTAGAATTATTATTTTTACAATGCGGAAATAGATGCGGGCGCCAGAGGACGTACTCTCCCTATCAACTCCTCAAGAAACTGATCGGCACGGGCAAAACAAGCGAGATGACCAGCATTCTTGATTAAAACAAATTCCTTGTACGGCGCTTTAATTTCGTCGTAGTATGCTTTAGCCAGCTCAGTAGGTGTTAAAATGTCTTTATCGCCTTGAAAGATAAAGATTGGTACTTCAAACCTCAGCCCAAGTTTTTTTAAATTAAAGACCATTAATTCATCAAATAACTGGTCCTGGGAAAAATTCATACCCTTTACGATATCTATCATATCTTTAAAGGTATGTTCCGGAGATGAAAGCATTGAGGGCAAAAATAAATCTGTAATCATATTGGGAACATCCTTTATAGCTTTAACTCTCAATCGATTTATCCTGTCATAGTCTTTACGACTCCACTGGGACATATTTGAACCCATTTTTTCAAGTAACTGAACACCTTTCGTATTACCTGCTGTTCGAAGAGCATTGACTGTTAACTTGTATAAAAAATCTTGTTTTTGTGGATCTGAGGCATTCTGATCTGTGCCAATATAAGCATAAAAAAGATCTGGTCGAAGCTTTGCCATCATGATACCAATCAGACTACCAACAGAGCTTCCGATGAGAATTATTTTTCGATGCCCGAGTTTATTACACAAATATTCAGTTACCTCTATCCCATCCTGCGTAAGACGGTCAAAAGTGATGGTTCCACTTCCCCCTTTACCATTCTTTCCGAAAGTCTTTCCTGCTCCACGCTGATCCCATTGAACGATTATAAAGTGCTTCTCCCACGATCGCAATAGTGGACTGAAGACGGAATAGACCGATGCCGGCCCCCCGTGAATTAATAACAAAACTGGGTTATTCCGATTTTCACCACGAATCGTAATCCACTGATCGATACCGCCAATTTTAGCGTAACAACCTTCTACTATGCTGTCCTCTGTGCTAATTTGAAGTTCTTCGGCATTATGGCTCTGATTACGCTTCCGCAAAATAATTTCCCGTAGGATATTTGTTTGGCTCATTTGAACATGCCCTCTTTCTTCTTTTAATAATGAGTGAATGACTCACTCATTATTAAAATGAGGTATTTTATGAAAATAGTCAACAGTGAATCTCCGTCAAAATATGTGTTTATTTATATAATTTTTCATCACACGAGATTTAATTCAACAATTCCCTTGCATGTTAGTCTCCTAACTCCATGAAATGACCCGATTGTTGAACAAAGAACCACTCTAAAAATGGCTCTTTTTATCGATTTTTATTATAAATCGATACCAATCCATAGCACTTGCAACCTTTACAATACAGCTTCCTAGCGATCAGAAGTGTTTGAAAAAATTATTTGAGACGTATGAGCGATAAGTTGTCGTAATAAAAGGAGTAGCTTTCCTACTCCTTTTTCATCTTTTTATAGCCGTTACATCGCGCCTCAAACTTTTCTATCCTTCAATAACACATCTAGGATTTCGTTTTTTATCACTCTCAAATCTATAAAACTTTTACAATACGCTCCATCGCCTTCATTTGTCCAATATGATCAGCTTCATGATAAAGCATCATGCCGTAAAGCTCCCCTACTGTTTCCAATCCTAAAAATGGCTCTGGCAGTTTATTTTCAAACGCTTCTGCTGGAATTTCGTTAATACGTTTTGCTTGTTCTTTTAATTGAGCCGCTAACACTTCCAATGACGGCCCCTCTGTTTTCCATCTAGATGGTCTTGATCCATACCCAAACATACCTGGATATTCAGTTGGTAATTGTTTGAATTCTTTTCCAAACATGAAAACTTCTGCTGCCGTTAACACATGACCAATATGCCAACGAATTGTATTATTAAATCCCTCTGGCTGTGTATCCACAGTTTTATCATCTAACGTTTCCATAAATTTAAGTAATGCCCCACGCGTTATTTCAAATTGTTTTAAACCAATTATTCTATTCATTTTATCGTTCCCCTTCTCCATGTACCATTTATTATGAACTAAGAATGTTCAACTTATTAAAGTTTCACCTTGTTTAATCTATCAGAAACAATGAAGAAATACATCTAATATGCTTTGTAAAAACATTTAAAAGGTTCACCCCTAATAAATATAGAATTACTTACTACACAAATAGTTTAGTAAATAAAAGAGGAGTGTAATTACATGTTACATATTTTAAAACAACAATATCATCTTATTAGCTCTACAAGAGAAACCCTATTTTCGTTTTTGGAAGAAATCCCATTAGAAAAATTACATAGCACTGTTCCGAATTTCGGGGGCGGTAGCATTATAAAGACACATATTCATGTAGCCGATTGCTATCGATACTGGCTTGGATCATTCGCATTCAAACAAAAACGAGCAGATTTTTCATTTGCTAGTGATTATGAAATTGAGCATGCAGATATCACGAAAGTCCGTGCTAGATTTAAGTTAGTAGATGAGTCTGTACAACGTTTTTTAGATGAATACAATGACCGCTGGCTCGAAAATATAGCAAATGAAGTGAAATGGCAAAAAGAACCTTGGAGTACAACACCACTATGGCTTTTAACTCATACTGAGACACATGAATTTCATCATAAAGGACAAATTGTATCAATGGCTCGTCACCTTGGGTACAATCCTCCTGATACGGACCTTAGTTAATTCGGTTATTAAAAAACTTGTTGATATATTTCGTTGTGTATAAAACTTTTATCATTCGTTTTAGGTATACCATATCATTATAAAATTCACGTAACATTAAAGTAAGACTCATGCTTTTCAAACAATACAACTTTTATCAAAAATATTTAGATACTGTATCACCAACCTTAAGGAGAAATTTATAATGAGATTAGAGAGTGAAAGAATTTATTTAAGACCTCTTTGTCAGCTAGATGCGCCTATTATATTAGAAAGTACAACGGATGATGAAATAAGATATATGACTGGAACCAAGTCTACTTTTTCATTGGAGCAAATTAAAGCACATATAGATCATATCAATAATGATTCAAGTCGCTATGATTTCGCTATTTGTTTAAAAAGCACTGACGAAATGATTGGAGAGTTGTCGATTTTAGATATCGATGAGGAGAACAAAAGAGCAGGATTCAGAATATCAATGCTTTCCATAGCACTCACAGGACAAGGATATGGAACTGAAGCTATTACAATTGTTTTAAAATTTGTTTTTGAACAACTATATTTAAATCGGTTACAGTTAGAAGTATTTAACCATAATTTACGCGGAATTAGAGCTTATGAAAAGGTTGGGTTTGTAAAAGAAGGAACCTTACGTCAATCTTTATTTTATAACAATACATTCTCAGATGAAATTATTATGGCGATACTAAAAAGTGATTATAAAAATATGTCATTGTAAATAACTGTTCTTAAACTATTAACAACTTGAAAGAACCTTACCACAATAAAATACAGTAAGGCTCTTTCATTTTCATATCAAATAACAACTCTTAACTCATGTATTATATTAATACCAAATTGTCTCCGCATAATTATATGCATCACTATTCGGAATAGCATGTTTCCCTTGCGCCTGTGCCTTTCTTGGATCTAAATCATATACCATTGGCGTATAACATGATGTTTGCCCTTTATTCACAACACCATTTCCTCCAGCACTCCCGCAAGTATATGCCTTTCCATCTGTTTTTCTTACAATTCTTGCATCAGCTTCATTATTATAAACTGCTGGACGAGTTACTGTAACTTTTGCCCACGCTGTCTTACACGTTGTGCTAAATTTTAATTCCACATAAGAATTGGAATCAATCCATTTCTTTTCTTTCGTTACAGCAGATTGATCACAACTATTATAGTAAGGACTTTTCCCATCATACGAATGGTCTTCTGCATATGCTTTATCATTATCGGTCGTACTAAACATACTAGTTAAAACGAGAAAAGATAGAAAAAAACATGTGCTCAGCTTTTTTAAAAGTTTCATAGCACTCCACTCCCTTATTAATAACGTCCAGTTTTCCCGTAACCATTATTAATCGTCACCGCTTCGGCATCAGCCGTATAACCAAAATCAGCAGTTAAATCAAATACCATTCCTGTATATGTGCTCGTTTGACCTGTTTTTATTGCTCCATTACCACTATTAGAATCTACTGATTTTTGAAATACACCGTTTTTATATTTATTAATAACAGCGTAAGCATATACTCCTCCAGAAACGGAAGGTGCTGGTTGATCTAAAACAAGCTTAGACCAAGCTGCATGACATTTATTACTGTAACGTAAATACACTGTCCCTACTTTTTTACTACCTTCGTATACCGCTGTAGACTTTGCATTAAATCCATCAGCATCACACGTTGTACTTCCCCCGTATACCTTTGTTGTTGCTGGATTTTTCCCGTCATAGTAACTACTTAAATCAGTAGCTGCAAATGTGCTTCCTTGAAAACTAAATAATATCCCTACACTCGCTACACTTAACACACATACTTTCATTAACTTTTTAAACATTTTCAATCTCCTCCCTCAAAATAAGTACGTATAATAAAGACAACTTATCCCCTATGTACGCCCCTCCTTTCATGCTTCCTAGAGGCATCTTACAGAAACGAATAAACGTTGTAAATTTCCTTATAATTATTGGAATATACGAAGAAATTTACGTATCCGTCTAAGAAAAAAAGTTGAGAAATACACATTTTATTGCATCCTTTATTTAAAACATAAAAGAACCGATACTTGTTACATGCAAGCATCGGTTCTTTATACAAAGTTGCCATTTTTTCTTTTATATAAAATAAATATTTCTCCACTTAATCCGTCGTAAAAAACTCCCTCGTCACATCAATAAATTGCTGTAGCGGAGCTGTCATCCATTTATCTTTATGCCAAGCAATTTGTGTATAAATCGGTGAAATTGCATTTTCTACATGTAACTCTTTTATCGTCCCCTCTCGTATATCTTTTTCTACTACTATTGCTGGTAACACGGCTATTCCTAAATCTGCAATAACACATTGTTTAATTGCCTCGACACTAACGAACTCAATTTTATTTGCTGGATACACATCTTCTATGCGAAATAGCTCTTCAAATAAAGTTCGATACGAGCAACCGAGTTCTGTTAACAAAAGTGTTTCCATTTCTAAATCTTTTATAGAAACGGAAGTTTTCCCGAGTAAATAATGCCCTGAAGCAGCTACTACTTTTAACTCTTCTTTCATAAGCGGCTCCACATGTAAAGCAGCTTCTGTTTTACATTCGTCCAAAATAAAGGCAAGATCGACTTTTCCCTCCATCAATTGTTCCTTCGCATCTTTATTGGAATGTGCTGGTTTAAATATAAGCTTTATTTGAGGAAATTGTGCTTTAAACCTCTTTAATATAGATGGCAGCCTATATGTACATTGACTCTCTTGCGCACCGATTATTAACGTACCTGCTATTTCCTCATCATCTTTCACAGCCATTTTCGCTTCGTTACTGAGTGCAATCATCTTGTCGGCATATAGTTGAAACTTTTTGCCTGCTTCAGTTAAAAAAAGACGTTTTCCTAATCTTTCAAATAACGGCGTACCTAACTCAGCTTCTAACGTTTTAATTTGCGCCGTTACGCTCGATTGAGCAAAATTTAATTTCTTCGCAGTTTGCGTAAAATTCAAAGTATCTGCCGCTACTTTAAATGTAATTAATTGTTTTATCTCCATCTATCGTCCCTCTTTTCAATCGATATTTCCGATTGATTTCATCGAAATAACCCTCTTTGTCTATTGATATTTGTATTGTATGATAAAGAGCATCGACAAACAATAAAAATGGAGGTATTCCATATGAAAGCACTTTGTTTCGAACAATTTGGAAGTCCAGATGTACTACAATATAAAGAAATACATGATCCAATCATAAATCAAAATGAAATTCTTATCCGTACGAAAGCAATCGGTTTAAATTTCGCTGATATTTATAGACGCCGCGGCGATTATCATCTCGCTGGCAATCCGCCGTATGTATTAGGTTATGAAGGGGCTGGCATTGTTGAAAAAGTAGGAGCTGACGTTACTACGATCAGTCCCGGAGATTGCATTGCATTTGCTGATGTCCCATTTGCAAATGCAGAGCTAGTTGCTGTTCCATCTGAGAAAGCAATTAAGCTTCCAGATGCTATCTCTTTTGAAACAGCCGCTTCTGTCTTATTGCAAGGTCTAACAGCACATTATTTAACGAACGATAGCTATCAAATACAACAAGGTGATATAGCTTTAGTACATGCTGCAGCTGGTGGTGTTGGGCAACTTCTTATTCAAATAATTAAACTCCTAGGCGGAAAAGTAATCGGCCTGACATCATCAAAAGAAAAAGCACAAATAGCTACATTAGCTGGTGCTGATCATGTATTTTTATATACGGAATTATGGCCTGCGAAAGTACTTGAAATAACAAACGGTGATGGAGTAAATGTTGTATATGAATCAGTAGGTTCTACATTAGAGGAAAGTTTTAGCACAACTAAAACTGGTGGTACTGTCGTATTTTACGGAATGGCCGGCGGTAATCCTGCGCCCGTTGATCCGCGTATGCTTATGGATACTTCGAAAACTTTAACCGGCGGAGACCTTTGGAACGTGCTTACATCTTATGAAGAGAGAAAAGAACGCTCCTCTCAATTATTCGAATGGATTATGGCCGAGAAAGTAAAAATTGCAAATCCTACTACATTCTCTTTAGAAGACGGTGCCCGTGCCCATGAATTATTAGAGAGCAGAAAAAGTACAGGGAAGATTTTATTAATCCCTTAATCGTTACCACTTAAAAAGGAAGTTAAATTCAATTTTATCAAGACCTGAATTGAAAACAGTTAATAAATGAAAGGACATAACATATGTTATGTCCTTTCTTCTTCAAATAACGGGTCCGTGTAAATTTGGAATAAATTTTGTGCTCATTTGTAAATAAAACTACGTACTAATTTATGCTAAAAACGAGAATTCACTCCTATAACGACAGTAGCGTCTAGTTCCTCATCTCTAACCAATTTCGGAGTAAGCCCAGCATCAGCAAAAATTGCAAAGGTCTGAGTTGCCTGCATTTCACTCGTCTCTATTAAAAGATGACCTCCCGGTGCTAGCCAGAGAAATGCTTCTTTTGCTACTCTTCGCTGAATGTGAAGTCCATCCTCTCCCCCGTCAAGCGCTATCTTTGGTTCATGTAGGCGAGCTTCCTGTGGGAGCAGCTTTATTGCCTTGGTAGGAACATATGGTGCGTTTGCAACTAAGGTATTCACACGACCTTTAAGTGAATGAGGCAAAGCATTATACAAGTCACCTTCAAAAACATGTCCACCGAAATTTGTTACGTTGCGGCTTGCACATCGTACTGCGACAGGGTCAATATCAACAGAATACAATTCAACTCGTCCTAAAGCTTCCACCAGAGCTACACCCACAGCCCCTGACCCGCAACATAGATCAACGACGATATCATCAAAACATGACAGAGCTTTTGCCTGGTGAACAAGAAACTCTGTACGTTGACGAGGCACGAAAACACCTCGGTCCACTTCTATCCGCAATCCACAGAATGCCGCGTATCCCACAACATATTCAAGTGGTAAACCATCGGCTCGCATTTCCACCATTTTCCTTAAGTCCTCTAGGGTTTGTGCCTCTGACATAAGTAACCGGGTCTCATCTTCTGCGAAAACACACCCCGCGCTCCGAAGCCTGTTAATGATACATTTTTCCGTTTTATTTTCCAAAAAGAAATTAAATTCTCTCCCTATTTATCTCACCACTTTTTCTTATTTATAACCCTGTATTCGTTAAAAATTGGAGATATCCTTTTCAGCAAAATGGCCTTATTCAAAAAGCTACACCCTTATTCAATTAAATGATCCAACTGTTGAACAAAGAAATACTCTACATAATGGATATTTTCACTAAAATACCCCAACCTAATTTTATAAATAGAAATAAGAAAAGGAAGCTAGATTTTCTAGCCTCCTTTTCTTATTTCTATTTGAGATTTAATTATATTCCCACACTTTCTTTCCCTTTTGCAACATAACTCATATCTCCAACAGACTCGACGATATATTCCCCGTCTTTATATAAAATTTTCGTTACACTTGCATTCTCTACTCCAAGTTTTGTTTTACTACTGTCTAGCATTTCAATTAATGCAGTAATCAAAAGCCCATGAACTACAACTAAAACGTTGCCGCCTCCATTTGCAGCAGCTTCTTCACTAATTTTATCAATCTCTGCTTTTATACGAGTAGAAAATAATTCCCAATCTTCCGCCTCTTTCGTTGGATCTGCTGCTCTAATCAGATTAATCACTTCTTGAATAGAAAACTTCATGAGTTCCTCTGGTGATGTAACACCCGCAGCTTTTCCAACCACATCCCACATATTTTCAAGCTTTTCACCTTCAAAAATACCAAAATTTAATTCTCGTAAATTTTTCTTTTGCTCTAGTTTCAATTTTGATTGCTCACTATATTTTAATACTAAATTAGCAGTTTCAATCGCTCGGCCGCTATCACTACTATACGCATTCGCAAAATGAACATCTTTTAATCCTGTTCCTAAATTAGTGGCAACTTCCACACCTTTTTCTACTAATGGAGAGTCTGCCCAACCTTGCGCGCGATGATTCGTATTTAATATTGTTTTACCGTGTCTTGTAACATATAACGTAACTACATTCTCATTGTTATCTGTTTCTCGATTCTTCATTCTCTTCTCTCCCTTTACATTTCTATATCAATTTTACCATCTTAATTATTCATTAAGCAAAGTATATGTAAGTAAGTCCTCTTAATAAAAAAAGCTATCTTTCTGTATATCTCTACAAAAAGATAGCATCTTTTATGATTACATTCCTTAGCTGATATTCCTACTCAGCAAACGCACTCGAATACTGAACAATTCCTTCTACACCTTCAAGAGCATTCTCTCTTAATTCCAATACCATAAATACCTCTTCAGGCACTTCAAATGGTGCTTTTATATTCCTCTCACTTGCTTTCTTAAAACCAAATTTCGGATAATACTCTGGATGTCCTAACACTACAACCGATCCGTATCCAAGTTCTTTCGCTTTTTCTAACGCAGCTCCAATAAGTTTTCCGCCAATTCCTTTTTTCTGATGGCCCCTAGCAACTGAAACCGGTGCAAGTGCTAATGATTCTACAGAAGTTCCATCCTGTTCTATCGTAATTTTGGATAACAGAATGTGACCAACGATTTCCTCATCTACTGCAACGATTGATAGTTCAGGAATAAACGCGTCACATTCTCTAATACGTTTTACAAGTTTATGTTCTGTTTTATCACTAAATTCTTCATGTAAAAATGCTTGTTGTACCACTTCTTCTGTTTTTCTATAATCGTTTTTTTGCTCTTGTCTAATCGTTACCATTCTATATTATCCTCTATTCTTTCTTATTTCTTTTTGGATTTTACGAAGCGCTTTTTTCGATCCGCGCTCTATATCATGTTGCATTTTTCTTTCTTTATAATCGACAAATAGTGTATTTAAATCGTATCCCTCTGGGTATAATTCCTTTGCTGCTACCTCTAAAGTAATACGTTTTACGTTTACTTCAACGAATTCACCGTTATAATATACAACGACATTATAGAAATTATCTATTTCCTTATAAATGATACCAAAATCATCATAATCTAATAAATTTACACGATCGCCGATTTTGTACTCGTAATGGTTTTCTCTTTTTTCCTGCACAAATTTTGGTTTTCTAATTTTACTTTCATTCAGTTTTTCTAAAGCATATTCTTTATTTTCCATATACTCTTTCGCTCTTTGCAGTACACGCTCTCTTACGTTCATTTTATTCGCAATCCAAAGCGCATTACTTTCACCTGATTTACCGATTACTAATTTATAAAGTGGTTCTAGTGTCTCACTATTAAATTGCATTGCTGCATTCATAAAATCATCGTGCATTTCTGAAAATCGTTTAATTTCACCGTAATGCGTACTCGCAACTGTAATACATCCTGCCAGATAAAACTCCTCTAAAATAGAAATTGCAAGTGCTGCCCCTTCATTCGGTTCAGTCCCACTTCCTATTTCATCAAATAGTAGCAACGTATTATTATTTGACATCCTCATAATCTCAGATAAATTTTTCATATGAGATGAAAATGTACTTAGTGCATTTTCGATACTTTGATTATCACCAATATCTACGAACACATTTTCAAAAATAGCAATTTCTGTTTCTTTATCTCCAGCAATATGCAAGCCTGACATTGTCGCTAAAGTTAACAACCCAATTGTTTTTAGTACAATTGTTTTACCGCCCGCATTTGGTCCGGTAATAATTAAACTACGGTAGTTTTGACCGATTTCAAAGTGTAACGGTACTACTTTTCCACTTAAAAGCGGATGCTTACAATTTACTAAATGAATGTAGCCATGATCATTTAATTTCGGCTCTATTCCATCGATTGATTTACTAAACTTCGCTTTCGCAAATACCATATCATATTGACTAATTAATTCCATATTAATTTTTATATGATAAATATTTTCTACCACCGTCCCTGATAAAGTTGCTAAAATTTGATACTCTTCCATCGCTTCTTCTGCTTTCAAACTTGCAAGTTCCGCATTTAACTTTGTAACCGTATGCGGTTCTATAAATACAGTAGAACCTTTAGCGGACGCTTCAACTACACTTCCCGCAACTTGATTTTTATAAGAAGATTTAATTGGAATTGTATACCTATCATCCTTCTTACTAATAAAGAATTCTTGAATATACTTCTTATTTGTACTACTATTTAAAAACTTCGTTAAACGTTCTTTTATTTTTCCATCTACCGAATCAATGTTATTTCGAATTCGCTTTAACTCTTTACTCGCGGCTGCATCAATACTATTGCCTTTAATGGAAAAGTTAATTTCCTCTTCAATACTTTTATATTCAGTCATTGAATTTGCATAAGAAGCTAATACTGGCGCAAAAAATTCTTTATCTAACATAAACTTTTTAATCTTTCTACAGCCGCGTAAAAAGTCTGAAACACTTACTAACTCTTCAGGGTCTAAAATCATCCCTTTTTCTAATTTTTGAATTGTACTTGCGATATTTGAAATACCGAAGAAAGGAACATGCCCTTCTGCATCTACTATCGCTCGCGCTTCCGTCGTTTCATTCAAGCGATTTCTCACTACTTTTATACTCGTACTCGGCTCTAATTTATTTAATAATTCCTTACCTAATCCACTGACACAATATGATTTCACTATTTCCTTTAATTCGTTATATTGTAACTTTTCAAAAGTCATCGTATTCATTTTGTTTCTCCTCACTATGATTGATTTCTATCATCAATGAAGATACCTACTCATTAGATTCCAATGAGTTCTACATTATCCAATTACCATTTTTATACATTAAAAATATATACAAAAAAGCTGCGGGGATACCGCAGCTTTTACATTTACAAGGCATGTGTAATAACATATGAGGAAATAAGCCATAAAAAACGGATGGCAATCCTCCTATTACACGCTTTATAAAGTACTGTAGGTATCTTCATAGGTATCGAAATAAATCCATGACAAAATTAGGGGTATGCTATACATAAAAATCCCCTGGTCTTATCCGATTTATTTCATTAAATTTTTCCTATTTAGTACCTACCGCACTCACAAAAAAGCACCTCTCATTAATTTATATTATAGTCATTGAAATCTAATTTACTGAAATCATCATACTATATGTTTTGTGAGAAGTAAAGGTGTCAGACTATTCCCTTGCAGATTGTAAAGCTCCCATATAATCTACCTTTTTCTCAAGGGTCTTTTTCGCATCTTCAGCCGTTACTATATAATCTACCGCAATATGTAATAATACATCCTTATTAGCATTTGGCAACTGAATCGTTATATCATCCACACTACTCTTACTATCTTCAATCGTTTTATTAAATTCCTGAATACTTCTTGCAACCCCAGCTAACGTTTCCATATGTGCACGGTTGTTTACATCTAAAAAGATATTACTGCTGAAAACCGCCGTAACATAATACTTCGGATGCTTCTTCGCTATTTTTTTCTCTGCATCCTTACCGAAAACAGTATCCCCTGTTTGCATTTTCTCGAAAGTAAGTATAGTATTAGTCCCTTTTTCTTCATAATATGTATTGAATCTTTCTCGTAAATCATTCGCTTCTTTTTTTATTTTATAGTTATCATTATTTACCTTTGGAGAGGTTCGTCCATCGAAATACATTTGAAATTGCAAATATGGTTCAGCTACTTGCTGTACATAAGCGATTCGTGTATCTGGTCCTAAAAAATCCTTACCTTGACTAGGTATTTCAATTCGATCTAGTTTTACAGAAATACCATGCTCCGATTTTGTATAACTTTGTGCTTTTTGTTCAATTTCTTCATCCGATATATCACATGATGTTAATAATAATAAACTAAACATTATGCTATATTTCATTATTGTTCTTTTCATATTGCCTCTCCTTTTGCTACTACTGCCTATACAGAAATGTCCTTATCGTTTTTAAATTACGATTTATATAAAGAACTTCTTCTAATAACCAAAAGTGTAAAAACACCCATTTATTATCAATTTACACTTATTGTGTAATTTTACACCATAATCATTTTATCGTAAAGCAAATATAATATCTATAAAAATCACGTTAAAAGTATACTAATATTTAGTTCTATAGCACCCACAGTACGATTTTTATTATTATGAAAAACAATATATAAATCTTTTATATTTAACGCTCGGTAGTACATTATAATTTTTAAAACCTTGCTATTTCAGGCAGGGCTTTTTAATTTTCATCCGGTTTTTTGTAATTTGTTGTATTTCATAGTTATATAGGAATATAACTACATATTTGGAAAGGAAATTATTATGACTGGACTTAAAGATTGACTATAAGTAGATGATAAAGAGAAATGGGATTTAACGGATATTTATCATACAATTTAAGTATTAACAAAAGAATTACACGAGTTGGTAGTTCTAGGGTAAGAGCTACATCCGCCAGAACTGATCTATTACTTTTAAACTAAGGAGATGTTCTTCGGGTACGAATAAGAGAAGCCACGGGTGACATTATTTATTCCAACGCATCTCTCGTTGTTTTAAAAGTCGACTAGTTCATTTATGAAAAAAAGATTTAGGAATGATAACAATATAAAAAGAAGAGGAAGACTTATATTTCAGTCTTCCTCTTCTTTTTTATCACCAATTCACTGCTGAACATATATGGAAACTGATTCTCCACTTACATGGAACTGCCCCCATCCGTCCTTATTAATTGTTACAGTATTTGTTTGATTACCCGTCATATCGTACCATACTTCCCCTGCGTTATTCTTTCCAACTTCCATCCACTTTGATCCTCCTGGTCCATCTGAGATTAATGTTGCTAGACCGGAATCCACATGTACACCATCACCTTCTCTTGTCCATCCAATTACATCTGGATGGTCTAAATAATCATGCTGCGTACCATATGCAAAGTTTTTTCGTGCCGTCAAAATTGAATCAATTTTATCTTTTAACGCTGGAATTTCATAACTACTATTTCCGTTTGTCCCATAGTAATCACCATAGAAAACTGAAGGATAACCCTCTGCACGAGTTAAAATAAATGCATATGCCAACGGTTTAAACCACGGACTTACTACAGATTCCAATGACTGTCCAGGCTGAGAATCATGATTCTCAACGAGAGTAACTGCAAGTGCAGGGTGATTTTGCATGACTGTTCCATTTAAAATCGTTCTCATATCATAATTCCCATTTCCTTTTGAAGCATAATGAAAATTGTAATGCAGTGGTGCATCAAATACAGATTGATTATAATTGACCTTCGCTAAATAATTATTTAAGGTTTGAATATCATTTTGCCAATATTCAGCCACCGTAAACATTTCTTTCCCTGTTTGCTGTCTGACATGATTTACCCAATCCCGTAAATATTCATGATCAATATGTTTAACAGCATCTAAACGAAAGCCATCTAAATTTAATTCATTCGCATACCACGTCCCCCAATTTTTCATCTCATTCGCAACATCTGGATGATCAAAATCAAGATCTGCATACATTAAATAATCATAATTTCCATTCTCGCTAGACACTTCCCAGTCCCACGCTTTACCTATACCCCTAAATTTATAAATTCGATTTAATTTCCTTCCTTCATCCCAATCCGTTCCGTCAAAATGATACCATTTCCATTTGAAATTAGAATAAGTATCTCCGCGCCCGGGAAAGTTAAACCCCGTCCATGCATTAATTTCATAATCACCTGATACCTCAACATTTCGATTGTTACGGTCTACCTCAACAGCCGTTACATTTTCAGTATAATCTGCTCCACCTTTATGATTCATAACTACATCGCCGTATACATCGATGTTTTGCTTATGTAAAGCTTCGATTGCAGATTTCAATTGTGCTTTCGTCCCATATTTTGTTCGTACCGTTTCTTTTTGATTGAATTCCCCTAAGTCATATAAATCATATGCTCCATATCCTACGTCATTTTGCGTAGTTCCTTTATATGCAGGCGGTATCCAAACAGATGTAATTCCTTTCTGAGCTAAATTTCCAGCATCCGAATGCAAGCGGTTCCAATGATTCCCATCATTCGGAGCATACCACTCAAAATATTGCATTAACGTTCCATTGTTAACTGTATCTGCATACACTTTACTTCCCCCATGTATACTAGGTAAAAACAAAACAACCGATAAGCCGACTACTGTTATTTTTTTTAACATATTTACAACATCCCCTTCCGAGAAAACGTTTGCATAGTTTATCGAAATTATTATAATATTCGTTCTACAATTAGTAAAGTAGCAATCTCTCACTCTCCCACATTATTTTTTAGTCTAACTTCACATATTCACCAAATACTACACCATAGTTTTTATTTCACATCTTATTCAAGATTGTTTACAATTTATCTATAAAAGCATAACGGAGGGATTTATATGACGGACTTTCAGAAACAATTTTTTGCAAGATTACATATAGAAGAAATACACAAAGTTTCATTTGAAGATTTACCTAACATTATGTACGCGATGGCACAAACCGTCCCTTTTGAAAACTTAAACATTCTCGAAAACAACTTTACAGAAATATCAAAAGAAAATCTAAAAGAAAAAATTTTAGTAAACAACCGTGGCGGTCTTTGTTATGAACTCAATCCTACTATGTATTACTTCCTTAAAGACGCTGGATTTGATGTTCATCTCGTTTCAGGAACAGTGTACAATGCTGCAAATTCTATATGGGCTGTTGATTCTGGTCATATCGCAACCGTTTTAACACACCATAATGAACTTTATTTAATTGAAGTAGGATTCGGATCATACTTACCTCTTGCACCTGTCTCTTTCTCAGGTGAAGTCACTCACTCCGTCACAGGAGATTATCGTATTCGTAAAGAAATGACCGAAAAGGGAAACTATATTTTAGAGATGCGTAAAAACAATGAGTTTTTGGATCAATCTTCTGCTGATGATTGGACGTTAGGCTATGCATTTTATATAGAAGAAGTGGATGAAGAAAAAGCAAATACAGCACAAAAAATTATCATTGAACATGAGGGCTCTCCATTTAACAAAGTACCTCTTATTGTAAAACTAACTGAAGACGGGCATACATCTTTAACAAAGGATAGTCTGACAATAGCGAAAAACGGTAAAAAAACGAAAGAAAATGTTACAGATGTACAATATAAAAATCTTTTACATTCAAAATTCGGAATTACATTATAATTTTTTAAGCCTTGCCATTTTAGCAAGGCTTTTCATTTTCCAGCAGGGATTTTTTGCAATTTGTTGTATTTCATAGTTATATAAGAATATAACTACATATTTAGAAAGGAAATGATTATGACTGAACTTAAAGATCGACTACAAGTAGATGATAAAGAGAAATGGGATTTAACGGATATTTATCATACAATTGAAGATTGGGAAAGCGATTTTCATAAAATTGAAGTATTAACGAAAGAATTACACGAGTTTAATGGAAACATTCATGATGGCAATAGCTTATTAGCCTATTTAACAAAGAGTGAAGAAATTTCTAGCATAATATCTTTAATGTTCGCTTATGCACGATTACAATCTGACCTTGATACGCGCGATACTGACGCTCAATCTCTTGTCGATAAAGTATCACAATTACATGTGAAAGTAAGTGCGGCTAAATCTTTCTTTTCCCCATTCTTACTGAGCGTAGATGAAAACACATTACATTCTTACATAGAAGAAGCAGAAGGTTTACAATATTATAAAGAAGACTTATTTGAATTGTACCGTTATAAAAAACACGTCTTGAATAAGGACCAAGAAGAGATTTTATCACAAATGGGCGAAGCACTTTCCTCTCCTCAGCATACATACGGCATGTTAAATAATGCAGATATACTATTTGGTGAAGTGACTACTGATGAAGGAGAAAAAGTCACTCTAACACGCGGAATGTATGCAAAGTTAATAGAAGATGAAAATCGCGAGAAACGTAAAGAAGCCTATAAAGCTTATTACAAACCATACGTTCAATTAAAGAATTCTATCGCTTCTACTTTATCTGCTGCTATTAAAAATAATGTTACTGTTTCAAAGCTAAGAAAATATCCATCAGCTTTAGAAAAGTCATTATTTGGCGACATGGTTCCGAAAGAAGTTTATGAAAATTTAATTGAGACGACGAAAAAAAATATTCAATCACTACATACTTATAATGAACTTCGAAAAGAAAAATTAAATGTAGATGAACTACGTCAATACGACTTGGGCGTTGATTTAGTAGCTGGTGTAAAACAAGACATTCCATATGACAAAGCATTTGACATGATGATCGAATCACTAGCTCCATTAGGTGAAGAATATATTGAAACATTAAAAAGCTTTAAAGATAAACGCTATATCGACGTAAGAGAAACACCAGGAAAACGTTCCGGTGCTTATAACTTTGGTGTATACGGTGTTCATCCTTTCATTCTTTTAAATCATCACGATGATTTAAATAGCCTTTTCACTCTTACTCATGAATGTGGACACGGCATGCATACACATTACTCACATGGATACCAACCAAGAATTTCTGCACACTATACTATTTTTGTCGCAGAAGTCGCTTCTACAGTAAATGAAGTGCTATTAATTCATCATTTATTAAAAGAAGCAAAAGATGCTGCTGTACGTAATCATTTAGTAAACCATTTCATCGATAAATTTAAAGGCACTTTCTTTACACAAATCATGTTCGCTGAGTTTGAAAAAATCACACATACAATGGCTGAGCAAGGTAAACCATTAAATGCCCAAGTCTTTAGCGAAGTTTATGAAAACTTGTTTAGAGAGTATAATGGCGACTCTCTCGTATTTGATGAAGAAGTAAAATACGGATGGGCTAGAATACCGCATTTCTATCGTCCATTTTACGTGTACAAATATGCAACTGGATTCGCTTCTGCAATCCAAATTGCCGATAAGTTATTAAGCGGTGATCCAAATGCTCAAAAACATTATATTGAATTCCTTAAAGGCGGAAGTTCTGACTATCCATTAAACCTACTGAAAAAAGCTGGTGTTGATTTAACTACGCCAGAACCGATTGAAAGTGCACTAAATCGTTTCAGCTCACTTGTTGAAGAGTTTTCAGCATTATAAAAAGCATGCAGAGTATATACTCTGCATGCTTTTTTCATTTCGGTTACTTTATGCCAAATGTTGCTGCGTCACACAGTGAATCATGCCACCATACGCAAACAGTTCATTTACATAAATACCGACAATTCTTCTTCCTGGAAACTGCCCTTCAATGATTTGAAGCCCTAACTTGTCATGCTCATCTCCATATATAGGAACTAATACAACTTCATTTCCAATATAAAAGTTCAAATATGAGCCCTTACAGTCTGCTTCTTTTATCATTCTTCTCGTCACCGGTACTGGTATGAGTTGAAATGGTTTTCCATCTATATTTCTTGCTTGTCGTAATTCTTGATAATGCTTTTCGTACGCCTCCAAAAGGTAGGATTCGCCTTCCCCGAAAGGATCATATTCATAAAGAATTGTATTTTCATTTACAAAACGTGCTGCCCCATCAATATGGTAATCCGTATCTTCATCATAATTATCCTCACCACGAATGCCCGTTATCCATATAAAATTCGTTACCCCTAAATGCTTCGTTAACTCTATTTCAATCTCTTCCTGACTTAGTGTAGAATTTCGATTTTCATTTATAATAGAAGTTTTTGCCGCCATTAAGGTTCCATTTCCGTTTATCTCTATTCCCCCGCCCTCTAGACAGACACTAGCATTAACTTTTGGAACGCTATACGTTTCACTTATTTTCGCCGGAATAACAGCATCATTTTCATACGGATATTTCTCACCCCAGCCATTAAAAATCCAGTGTGTTAAGCAGAGATTTCCTTCCTTATCTTTTACAAAAATCGGTCCATTATCTCTTATCCAAATATCATCCGTTTCTTCAATTAAAAAATCAATTTTATTCATATCCACTTTCGCTTCCATTAACTTCGTTTGGACATGTACTTTTTCTTCCTCATCATATACAACAATATGCACATTTTCTCCGTAATGAAGCTCCTTTGCCATCGTTACCCAAATATCATCTAGCTTAGCTCTGTAACCTTCACCTCTATGAGCTTTATCATGAGGCCATTGGAGCCATGTCCCCTCATGCTTTTCCCACTCAGCTGGCATATAAAACAAACTATTTTCTATATTTCTCATACGTGTTCACCCCTTCTTCGAATGTAAGTTTAGTCTAAACTTTGACATCGTGTTAAGGTCAACAGAAATATATTCATGTACTTGTAACTACATTATAAGGTGTCTCTTTATTTCTCCTTGTGATACACTACTTCTCCTTGTAAAACCGTCACTAAAACTTTCGCATCTGGAATCTTATCGACACTCATTTTAGTAATATCTTCATTTAGTAATACCATATCGGCTGATTTACCTACTTCAATTGAACCTGTAATATTATCAAGGCCTAATGCTTTGGCGGGCTTAATCGTATAAGCATCAATAGCTGCATATATATCAGATAAGCCTTTCTCTTCAATACTTAGCGCATTCGAAATTGTCACAAGTGGATTTAGTTCATTTACATCCCAATCACTACTAAGTGATACATTTGCTCCTGTTTTCCAAATGCGTCCTAACGGCATAATTCGTTTCATCTGTTGATCTGAAAAATACGTACTTGCCCAGCTTTGTTTAGGATCTTCTGCAAAATCATGACCTACTTGGAAATCAGCGCTAACACCTAACTTAGCAAAACGTTTTATATCACTATCTTCTACCATTTCAACATGCGTCAGCGTATAAGGCTGATTCGCCCCTTCTTTTTTCGCTGCTTCAATTGCATTTAAACTCTCTCTTACCCCGCCATCTCCAATCGTATGAATGAGTGCACCGTAACCAAGTTTATTCAGTTCCGTCAACCACCACTTCATTTTCTCTTCTGGAATATAATTCAAACCGTACGGTGTTCCTTTAAACCACTCAAATTTATATTTTTCTAGTATTTTAGCAGTACTGTTAATGCTAATTCCATCACTATACATCTTCACTTGATTAATAAGCATTCGAGATGATACATCATCACGCTTATTTTTTTTGAAATACTCAATTTGTTCTGTTTCATTTAAGTTCGGATATACCCACGGACGCAGTACTACTCGTGACGTTAACTTTTTCTCATCGTTAACTTTATTCCAAACATCTAACCAGCCTCGTTTCCAGTAGAGACGTCCATCGCCGACTGTAGTAATACCATTCTTCGCAACCTCATCTAAACCGTCTAACAAACCTTCATAATTTTTTTCAAAGAGTTTAGGCTGAGAATTCCATGCTTTTTCCATTACGATATCCCCTGCTGTATCATACAGAAGCCCGAAAGGTTCTCCTGTTTCTGGATCCCGGATGATTCTTCCGCCTTGCGGATCTTTCGTCTCTTTATTTATTCCCGCTACTTCCAATGCTTTTGAGTTAACCCATACAGAATGAGAAGTTCTTTCCATAATTAATACCGGGTTATTAGGAAATAACTCATCAAGAACTTGTAATGGCGTTTGTTGTTCTGATTTTTCGTCCATATCTTTTAACAACTCTTCCAGACTAAATCCTGTTCCACTTACCCATTCGCCATCTTTCACATCTTTTTTACAAGCCTTTAAATACGAGCGTTGTTGTTGCAACGAAGCATCTGGTGAGACACTACAATTCCCTGCTGCTGGTGATTTCGCCTCAAATATATGATTATGATTGTCCACAAAACCAGGAAGAATAAAACGTCCTTGTAAATCCACCACTTTCGTATCTTCATTTATAAATTTTTCTACATCTTTGTTTGAACCAACAAATGTAATTTTCCCTTCTTTAACGGCTACAGCCTCTACAATGTCTTGCTTGCCATTTGAAGTATAGATTGTACCATTTTTAAACACTACATTTTTGGGCAATTCCTTAGGTAGAACAAAGCTACCATTCTCACCTTCTCCTCCAGGAGTACATGCTGAAACCCATGTCATACTTAGAATCAGGCAAATAATCATGATTGTTTTTTTCATATTCTTTCTCCTTTTTATTATGATGAATTACTTACATAAATAGAATAAGGATTGACATAATGTTAATGTCAATCCTTATCTTCAGTCTATTTTCATCACTAAAAAGCAAATTTGTGTCACATACTCCTCTACTAAACAATCACATTCAGATCCCTTGATGTAAACCTCATATGGTGAATCCTCTATTACATAACCATTTCTTTCAATCCATTTTTCTAACGCTATATAAGCGTAACCTATATAGTCGTAACTTCCATAATGCATAGTAGTAACGATTTGATGCGGATTTAATTTTTTTATTTCATATTCTTGTACTACGTCTTTATCGTTCTCATGCATAACTGGAATTCTTAATTCAATATCGCTTTCATTTGGGATATACTCTTCATCATAAAAAACTGTAGAAGGCGAGCCGACTATTTGGAAGTTATTCTTGTGTACTTTTTCATATAAGTCATAAAAATAATCATCCATATCATCTATATTTATTTGTAACCTTTGAGAAATTACTGTTATTTCATTTCTCTTCCCAATTAATATATCGTAATTTCTATGGCAAGCAGTATTTAAAGCAGAATTCATATTTACCATTTCATTCATTTCTGAAATAACCTGTAAATTTTGTTTTACTTCATGAGATAGCTCTATAATTTGTGCTTGCATATGTTTAATAAATGAATCTTGATCTGACGACTGAAGAATGATTTTAATTTTCGGTAGAGGGAACTTATACTCCCTTAACTTTTTTATTTTCAACGCTATTTCTAACTGCCCTTGCTCATAATATCTATACCCATTTTCCGGGTTCACATATGCGGGTTTTAATATATCTTCTTTGTCATAATGCCTTAGCATCCGTGTACTCATTTTACAAATCCGCGAAAACTCAGTAATTGTATACATATACTTACCCCTTGAATACATTTTCTTATACGCTTATTTTAAAACCAATCAAAAATCTTCCTAACTGAAAATTCTTCATTCTGATTCTTCAATTTTTTCATTTTTGAAGGTAACAAATGCGAAGGACAATACCACGTTAAACAATTAATTGCGCCTCCCATTGTCGATATTTCTCCTACATGAATTTGAATAGCTTGTTTCTCCGTATGCTGTTGAATATATCGTAACACTTCCCAATCTTTAGCTAACCCAAACTTCGGAACGTAAATCGTATCACATGTTTCTAACATATTTATATACAAACCTTTTGCCGACGCTATTTCTTGATCATATTGCCCTTTCTCTGTATATGACGATGGCACAACTATAAATTCAGCTTCTGGCATTTGCTCTTGAATAATCTCTTGAACATTATATCTAAATTCATGATCCCCTAAAAAATCACTAATAAACATCTTGTGTTCATCAATAAATTTAACCATTCCGTCTGCATGTGCAAGTACGTCCCCTTCTTCAGCAGGAATAATAATAACGCGGCTCACATCCAAATCCCATTCCAGTTGCTCTATAATTTCTTCTTCCGTCCAATCATAATTATCATCAAATATGCGTTCCGTTAATATAACAGTATCTTTTTTATTCCAAATAAGATTTCCACCGTCTAATATCAATGGAGATTTCACATATTCAAAGTCGTTCTTTTTCAACCATTTATTAAATTGTTGATCTAAATATCGCCATTGATCTTTCGGTAAGTAATTGGGTTGATATTTAAATTTAACTAAATGATTTGTGACGACTGGTGCAACATCTCTTAGCCAAATATCATCATACTCAAAAAAGCTTGTATGAAAATCTTGCTCTTCAACAGATAAAGAAACAAGTTGATCAGTAAATGATTTATTTTCATTTAAGTATTCATTAAAATAAATCAAATCCTCATAAAATGGACGATAATATTCATTTGATTTATCTGGAATTGCAGTGAAAATAATTCCATTTTGTTTTTGTTCCATATTATTTACCTCGCTTTTTAATAATGGTTGAATAACTAATTTCACTATGCCAACTACTTCTCTTTTCATAACAATTTTCGAAACGTGCACATTTCATGAATGGATTATAGCACGGAGAAATATTATATATTTATATAAAAAATATAAAGCTGTCATTAAGCCGTAAATTGACTCTTGACAGGATTTTAAAATACAATAATAGAAATTTATATGAAAATATGAAATTGAATAATAGCATCATAAATCCTATCATTATGAAGCTAGTTAAGATTATTCCTTTCAATACCCTTACTCCCTTTTCACAAAAAATAAAACATGACAAAATAGGTAAAAAGTAACAATTCACTTATTTTGTCCGTATGTTGCTACATTTCAATCGATTACTTCAATTGAATCGGTTGTTGCTGTGTCACACAATGAATCATACCGCCATTTTTATAAAGCTCTCTCACATCAATACCAACTACTTTACGATCTGGATATAACTTCTGAATCGTATCGTTTGCGATTTTATCATTCGGATCATTATAATTAGGCACCAATACCACTGTATTCCCAATATAATAATTAATATACGATCCCTTATAATCGAGAGCTTTTCCATTTTCTAAAATAACTTTCTCTTTACTAAGAGGTAAATATTCATACTTATATTTCTGTCCTGACGCATTTTTTGCATCTAACAATGTGTCCATATCTTTGTTTGATAACCCCCATTCGGCTAAGTCATCTTCTTTCATCGTTACAATGGTAGATTTACCATGAAATTTAGCAAATCCATCGATATGGAAATCAGTAATATCTAAATTAGGTACTCCGTCTAACCAAATAAAGTTTGTTACTCCAAGGTCACTTATATATTTTTCAATTTCCTTTTCTGATAAATCCGGATTTCTATTTTTATTTGTTACTGCACTTCGAGTTAATAAAGCAGTCCCATTACTGTCTAATTCAATCGCTCCGCCTTCCAGGACAAATTTCCCCCAATCAATCCTTTCAATCTCTAATTGTTTACTAACATTTTCACGTATACGAGCATCATTTTTATAAGGAGTTTTCTTTCCCCAACCATTAAATGCCGGATCTAATATTTTGAGATTTTTATTATTGTCATAAACAAAAATCGGTCCACTATCTCTTGCCCATACATCATCAGTAGGAGCGATAAAGAAATCAATTTTATCCATATTCAATCCTTTATCTATTAAAAGATTATTGATGCGCTCTTTCTCTTCCTCATCGTATGCAACAATATGGACTTTTTCACCCTCGGTTAAAGCACTTGCCATCTTAACCCAAATCGGTTCAATTTCCCGCTTATATTCTTGACCATATGTGTATTCATGAGGCCATTGCAACCATGTACCTTCATGCTTATCTTTTTCATCTGGCATCGTATATTTCCCAACTTTTTTCTGTACCTCTATTTTTTCATTCTCTTTCCCTTTTGCATTTTCATTACCACCTTCAAAAGAACAACCACTAATAATCGCCGTGGATAATGTAGCTATTAAGCAAAACTTTACTATTTTCTTCATTTTTTCAACCTCCTGTTCTTATCTCCAATAATATAAAGCTTCACATAGTGTGAAGCTCAAGCTTTTTCTTCAATGTAAAAATTCCCAATCACTCTTTACATTCCTATCATTTAACTACCTATATGTCTTTATTCAACTATCTTCCTTACCTATTTGTTTAGCACGCTGAACTTTACGAAATAAAAAAATCGGTATTGATAATTACATATCAATACCGATTTTAAAATTATTCTTTTCCTTCTATTAAATCATTCGCCATTTTCCTAAACTCTTGGTTAAATGCATCACTCATACCATTTTGAACGTTAGAGAATAATATGACAAACGTTCTTTTATCCCAGTTAAAATTATTAAAAGTATTCCATCCTGATAATACGCCGTGGTTATGATAATAATCTGGATACGTATAGAAACTAAATCCATATTTTCTTGCAGGTGATGCAGTAAACATATCTAATACACTTTGTTTAGATAGCAGTTTTCCATCCATAATAGCCTCATCTAATCTTTTCATATCTTCAACAGTCGTATACATTTCACCACACCCATACAACCAGCTCATTTTTAAGCGGGGTGCAGCTATTAACTCATTATCTTTTCTCGTATAACCTTCTGCTAAAAAAATATCTTCTGGGAGAGTTGCACCCATTCCGGATTCATGCATTTCAACAGGGGTAAAAATATTTTCTTTCACATATTCAGCAAGTGGTTTATTTGCTATTTTTTCTACAATATACGCAAGTACCATATAATTATAATCTGTATATCGCCATCCTGTCCCTGCAGGGAATTGTAATTTTTGCGCCCCAATCCACGTTACTAACTTTAGTCGTGACGCCGCATCAACCCTACCTTGTCCCTGATCTGGTAACCCTGACGTATGTGTTAACAAATTTCGCAACGTAATGTTTTTATCTGCCGGAAACGATGGAATATACTTATTTACATTGTCTTCAATATTTAACTTCCCTTTTTCTTTTAGCTGCATAATAGATATTGCAACGACTGTTTTCGTAATAGAACCAATGCGATATTTCGTTCTTGGCGTTGTTACTACTTTATCTTCCACATTCGCATACCCATAACCTTTTCGTAAAATCACATGATCTTTACTAGCTACAAGAACACTCCCATTAAATCCTTTATCTTTTAAATATTGATCTAGCTTTCCAGCTGCAACTTCATAACGCTTTTTCTCATTTGCATCAACTTCCTGCATATTGCCCTTTTGCTTACTATTTACATTAGAAAATGCTTTTATATCATATTTCTTACCTTTATTTGCATGTATTAGTGCAACGACACTCCCACAAAAAATAGCAAAAATAAAGAAAACAATTAACCATTTCTTTAGCATAATAGGAACCCTCTTTTATCTAGTTTCACTTAACGCGCATCCATTCTATTCTATATCTATTAATTTTCAGATACTTTATATTATTATCTATCTATTATTCACCTTATTAAACTAGATTCCTTTTTCTCATATTCAGTTTTTGACTACTCTCTATTGTATTTCTTTCTTGCAAAATTTCCACCTTACAATCGGATACACCCTACTATAATTTCAATATCTTATGTAACATTTGTTACACATTATCAAAAAGGAGTTATAAACATGAAAAATACTGATAAACGCAATCGTTTAGATGATATGATGTTTCATTACAGGGTAACAAAAAATAACATAGTTTTAATTGAATATTATGGGAAACAAATTATGATATTAAAGGGAAATGCTGCTGAAAAATTTTTAAACAAAATAAATCTTACACATAACGATACAGAAAGACAACTCATTATGGCTAAAGTGACAGGCAATTTCAAAAGAGGTAACGAACGTCAATGAAAACGAATCTCATTTATATTTTGATTATACAACATATAAAAAAAGAAATGTCGCTCATTCGGCATTTCTTTAGATTTTCTTCATATAAAATTTACATTGCTAACTTTCTTTTATTTTTTTGTTTTTACGATATAAACTCACTGCCGAGATACTTAATAATATTACTATACACAACCACGCATACGTATACCCTTTCTCATCGACAATATAACCAAATAAAGCAGGTGCAACAATAATCGCTATTTGATTGAATGTAAGTGCCCAACTAACTGTTATTCCAACAGATTCTTCACTTGCCAATTCAGCAACTTCGACGATAAAAAGACTAAACCAACCAATTGAAAAGAAGCCTAACAATGCGCTTACACCATACAATACTCCGCTCGTTACTGTATGTATGCTCATTACTAACAATAGAATCAAACCAATAGAAGCACAGACAGCTATAAATAAAGGCTTATGCCGATCCCCCTTATAAAACAAATCACTACTAGCTGCTAATACAACACGGCCAATCATTCCAGAAAAGAACATCACTGAAAATACTGTTCCGGCTACAATAGATGTAATGGATTCTTCCCTTACTAAAAATTTCATGAAGTGCCCAACTAATACCATTTGCAATGAAATCATGCAAATACCTGTTATATATATTGGATACAACTCTTTTTTACATATCACTACTCTTAGCTCCGTCCAAAAAGAAACTTTAATATATTCTTTCCTTGCATCCTCTTGAACATGTGGCTCTTTATAAAACATAAAAAATATTATTCCTCCAATTATACAAATGCATGCCATACTATTTATCGCGTAAGTCACATTATATTGTATTGTTAGAAACGGGATTAGCACTCCCGCTAATGCGCCACCAATCGGTATACCCGCTTGCCTTATTCCCATTGCTAATCCACGATTTTCTTTTGGGAACCATTTTAAAATCACTTTACTTCCTCCCGGCTGGGACACACTATAAAACACTCCTACTAATAAAAGTACAAATAGCAGACCATTAAACCCGTTTACTATATTAGTTAGTAAAAACGAACTCCCTAGCAAAAATGAACTGATAGAAATTAATAATTTTTCATTATATTGATCCAGTAACCGACCGACAAAAAGCATGCAAAATAACGGTCCAATATTTACAACACTTACTAACAATCCACTCTCCGTATTCGTAAGCGCATATTCTTCTTTCCAAAATAAAGCGAAAGCTCCGACACCATATGTTATAAGCGTCGCGGTTGTTTGAGCAATCGTCGCAACAATTAACATCATCCACTTATAAGCACTATTCATCCTCTCTTCGATTAACAAAATAACCCCTCCCCTCTTCCATTGTATGAAAGTTTTGATATCATATAAAATAAAGATTCATCATATAATCCATCAAAAAAAATGATACCTTTTCGGAGGGATGATGCGTGGACATAAAAGATTTAACTGTATTTTACGAAGTTGCAAAGAAAAGTAATATTTCTCATGCAGCGAAAAATTTGAACTATGTACAATCAGGCGTAACAATGCGTATGAAACAACTAGAAAATGAATTAGGTGTACCTTTATTTTATCGTAACGGAAAAGGTGTAACTTTAACTTCTAACGGTGAGATTTTATTAACATATGCCAAACAAATTATCCACTTAATGGATCAATCTATAAAAGCGGTTCAAAGTAATGGAACTGATCCTAAAGGTACTTTGAAAATTGGGTGTACAGAATCTACAACCGCGGTAAGGCTGCCATCTATATTAACGGCCTATTATGAAAAATACCCAGAAGTCGAATTGATTTTAGAAACAAATACGTCCGAACAACTAATTAGGCTAGTGCTAGAACGAAAACTAGACGGAGCATTTATAGCAGGATTTACTCAACATACTGAACTTCATACAAATATATTTCGTGAAGAAGAATTAGTCCTCATTAGTAAAAAACCTTTATCCTCTATTAAAGACATAGGAGATATGAATTTACTCGCTTTTAGTCAAGGTTGCTATTATAGAAATTTATTAGAAGACTTGCTTCAAGAAGAAGGCATCTCACCTAAACGAGTTTTAGAATTTGGAACAATTGAAGCAATACTCGCCTGTGTAAAATCAAATATGGGCGTAGCGATTATGATGAAATCAATTTTAAAGGGGCATGAACATAACTTATCATTCAATCCTTTACCAAATAAATTCAAAAAAATTCCTACTTCTTTTATTACTAGGAACGATATATTTCGCTCCGCTGCATTACAAAAATTTATGGAGATGGTTTAACAATGCGTGAAAAGAAAATACGTGGGATGAATCGTAAAACAAACACGATGATACAGCGAATTGAAGAACATACAAAAACGTTCCCTTCTGCTTTCTATAACGATGAATATTGGTATATGCCTTTACCAGTTTCCCAAGCTTTTATCGATTCGTGTAAAACACCTAGAAAAGTAAAACGATTGTGTATACAAACCTTATTAAATCAAGCACAGCATTTAATAAAAAAAAAACCGAGCGATACACATACATATCGAGTTGTTGTTTTAATTTCTATAGAAAGTTTGTGGGATTCGCAGATTATTATATTTAAAAATGCGGGGTACTTTCATAATTTCTTTAATAGAAATAGTGAATTTCAAAAATGGATCCCACTTTCAAATGAGTCTGATTTTTGGAAGACATGGGGAATGTCAATTTGCCCCCCCTTCCAAACCTTGCACTTCCAAGAGATCATTTATGATGAGGATACAATCGATGAAAAAGAAATTTGGTTTATTGGAGAGTTATCTTAAAAGGGGAACTTTCTAATTAGAAGCTTCCCTTTTTTCACTTAACAAAATCGCTATATAATGAATTTGTCATTTTACTATATAGGAGGTTTTCAAATGGTAATCCCTAAATATCCTGATGTCCCTACTCTTACGAAAAAACAAATCAATCAAATTACAGAAATCACTTTTCTAAAAGAAATTACACCACAAAAATGTGATGCCATTTTCGTTTTCGGTGGTTCTCATCCTGGCAATTGGCAAGCTCCTCTAAAAGCTTATCAACAAGGTTTAGGAAACCAAATTATCGTTACAGGTGGTACTAGTTTGCATGGCATGAAACATCCGAGCTGGAATTACGGGGATTTATCAGAAGCAGAAGTAATTGTAAATAAATTAATTGAACATGGCGTACCAAAAGACGCTATCCTATTCGAGACAAGCTCCCTCCATTCTATTGCTAATGTAATTGAAGCGAAAAGGATTTTTGATTTCACAAAAATTAATCGGTTACTCTTTGTATGTAAAAGTTTAGGAGCTGGTCGACAATATAGAGTATTAAAAAAACATCTACCTAATACTGTTACTTGTATTCCATTTACATTTGATACAAGTTTCGATGGTGAGTTTATAATTAATAGATATAACTGGATGGAAAATGAAAAGAGTCGCTCCATGATTTTTGGAGAATACTTGAGAAATGTTTGCTACGGTAAAAAAGGCGGTATTGAACCACCTGAAAAAGAAGTTCAAGGTTTAGAGGAATATGTATCCTACTACTATAATCTAGCATAATAGAAAAGGTATACCTAAAACAATGGTATACCTTTTCTCCTATTTATCCCGCTTTAATGGGCAGTAAGACCCACACTGATTAAAGTTTCACTTTATTTTTCCTTTAACACACTATGTAATCGATCAGGATAATTTGTAAACATTCCTGTAGCACCCCATTTAATTAACAATCTCATATCTGGTTTCTCATTAATTGTATACGGGTGAATTAACAGTCCATTTTTCCTAGCCATTTTCATATATGACTCATCAATAATTAGTTCTCCGTTATCATTACGTAAGTTTGGCCCAATACCAACTGCATACTTTTTAATTTCTTGAAAATCATCATTCGTTACACTTTTCGGTTCATGTGTAATTCCAGACCATTCAACAATCTCATTGTTTTCATTTGGATAATACCAAAGCAATTGAACTAACGGAATATTTTTATTCATACTATGAATCTTTGTTAAACTATCTTTACTAAATGATTGAATCATAACACGACTAGAAGACGTGTTTTGACCTACTAAATTATATTTATTTAACAACGCTAACAATTTTTCTTCCATTCCTGGATACACATCTGGTGATTTTGTTTCAATGTAATACTTCATGCTTCTTCCGTACTTTTGGAAGATTTCTTCAAGAGTCGGAACTTTTTGCCCAACATACTCTTGCTTAGCCTTTTCTGGATAAGCTTTATTGAACCAAGATCCTGCATCTAAGCTCTTTATTTCACTTAATGTTTTATCTCGTACTTCACCTGTACTATTTGTAGTGCGATCAACTGCTGTATCATGCATTGCAATTAATTGGCCGTCCTTAGTTAACTGAATATCTAACTCCAAATAATCCGCTTTCATTTTTTTCACAAGATCATAAGAAGCAAAAGTATGCTCAGGTGCATGTCCACTTGCTCCGCGATGTGCAATGTTTAAAAACTTATTCGTATTCCATCCATGCTTCCCTTCTGCTTTTGCATGAACAGCTCCCCCAGCATAGATACTTCCCATCATAAAGAAAATAACTAACACGCTAATAATTTTTCTCATCCTTCTAACCCTTCCTACGTTGCAAATTTCAACAAGTTAATGAGATTTACACGAAATAGAAGATATACTTTCATTATTTTTATAAGCTTATATTAAAATTCCAATCTTACAAATACAATTCCCCTATGTTATTACTATACTATTTATTTTCCATATCCCTCCTATTCACATGTAACTCCTTATTGATTACAGTTCATCAATAAAAAAAAGCCATAATTTATTTAGAGGACACTTCTGTATCCCTAAATAAATTTATGGCTTATCTCAAATATCTCCGGCCTCGATTAACTTGTCGAAATTAATCATACCAAACCTATTAATATTTGTGAATATTATTTTTTCAGTAAAATGAAGTATATAAGACAATGCTTCCATAGTTACCTAAAAATCACATAATAAATTACTCATTACCTCCCCCAGCATTACATCTGGATTTACCACTGCTGTTTCCGAACGCCATCCAATAAAGCCATCTGGTCTAATCACTACAGCTCCTTCATTCTCTAAACCATATAATTCACGAAAAACATTTTCTTGAGCAATAAAGTCTCCGGTTAAACCTACTCGATACACTTTTATATTTATTCCTAATTCAGCTGAAACATCTTGTGCACAATCGGCCCAAGCGCGATTTTCTGCTCCAATAAGTAACACAAAATCATTTCCTAATAAATCAAGTATAGAAATTTCTTTTCCATCATACGTTCCACAAAAGTGTGGTGCTCGCGTTCCAGGTCTTCCATTCAACTCTACGATATCCATTCTATGTGGAGTAGCTGAGTCATCTACTATCGCTTCAGAACAATACTGATACCCAACAGTTACAGCTAACCCATCCATATTATTCAAACTGCCTTCCTCTCTATTCGCAGCACGGAACAATAAACTACTCGCATACTCCGTCGTTAATTTTGCAACAGGATATCTCTCTTGATGATATGTTTCTAACAATTTTGGATTTGCTTTCCCTTTTATAACAGCCGCTAATTTCCAAGCTAAGTTATGCGCATCTTGTATGCCTGTATTTGAACCAAATCCTCCAGTTGGTGGCATAATATGTGCTGAATCACCAACTAAAAAGATTCGATTATCTTGAAATTTCACGGCTGTACTTTCGGTCGCTTCCCACGGTAAAACACTTACTATTTCTGACTCGATTTTTGTACTTCCAATTGCTGTTTGAATGATTTGTTTACAACGTTCTATAGTGAAGTCATCTGGTCGCTCTCCTTTTAATGGATCGTAGGATACATGGTAAATCCATCTTCTTTCGTTATCAACTGGAATAAGCGCACCAAGAACTTCCGGATGAAGTACCATAGTAAAACCAAATGCATCTCCCTGTATAAACTCACTTAAATCCGCTTCAAAATAAATATTCATATAATAGCCGCCGATTGTACCTCGTCCCTCAGTACTTATCCCTAGATGCTCACGTATTTTACTTTTTACCCCATCTGTTGCAATTACATAGTCACAATGAATAATACTTTCTTCTTCCTTTTCACGATTCCGAATCGTCGCTATTACTCCATGCTCATTTTGTTCATAAGAAACTAATTCATGATAAAAAGATAATTCTCCGCCTAATGATCTCGCTTTTTGTAACATCATCTCTTCTAAAGTAATTTGATAACACGCCGTTTGTTTTGATGGACTAATCTCTTCTATTTTTTGAAGTAACTTTTCATCGTTTCCATACTGAGTCGCCCTCATTTGTGCCAATTCTTCCTTATTCGCCTCAGCTATTGTTTGAACTGCTATTCTTCCCCGACAATTTTCTAACGCTTTCCCCGCCGATCTAATTCTTTGTTCTAAACCTAATTCTCGAAATAACTCCATCGTACGAAAAGTGATTCCACCTGCTTTTGGATGAATTGCAGTAGACGGGTGCCTTTCAATCAGTAAATAATCAACGCTATGTTTTGCAAGGAATAGCGCAGATGCTAATCCTGTTAATCCTCCTCCAACAATTAAAACTGGTACATCATTCGATTTCATATATTTACCCTCCACATCATTGTTCTGAGCTCAGTGACATAAATATAATCAAAAAAACAACAAAGATATAGACTTATATTTCATTTTAAATTATCATATAGATAGATTACGCCCCAAATTACTTTTACTTTTTCATACATCTATAATCTATTTGAATTATGCATATATGAAAGAGTAAAACGAAACAACTCACTTTAGTAAACACCAACATAATAAAAACATGATAAGCGGTTGTAACCCTATAAATTATAAAGGGTTACAACCGCTTAATTTTTTCGTCAATGGCTTAACCTTACTCATCTGTAAACAACGTATTATTAAATCCTTTTCTATCCTCTACCATTTTCAACACATAAAATTTCATTCGTCTCGATTTTCTTTCCCAATATTGCAGCTCATTCAACAATCATGTAGCATTACCTTATTGACATAATGGTTCATCATCTTAAACCTTTCGACTAATTACCAGGAGGTAAAGTAATTGAAATGAATAAACAAGAACAATTAAATGTTATAAAAAAAGATTTTATTGATTCTCAAAAAGTATTATTGGCAATTGGCGATGAAACACGTCAAACTATTTTGTTCGTTCTCATGGAAACGGAATGTCAAACCGGATTACGTGTAGGCGAAATTACGAAAAAAACACACCTTTCTCGACCAGCGGTATCACATCATCTTAGAATTTTACGAGAAGCCGGTATTATTTTAATGCGAAAAGAAGGTACAAAAAACTTTTATTATATTGATATACGTACAAAATTAGGTGTATTAAAAAATCTTGTATTAGATATTGAAAAGCTATTGCACAACTTTTATTGAAGTTTGGAGGTATAAGAAATGAAAGCAATGATAATTGATAAATACGGGAAAGTTCCAATGCGTATGGCAGAGGTACCTACTCCTGAAATAAATGAGTATGAAGTGCTCGCAGAAATTCATGCAGCTAGTATTAACCCAATTGACTTTAAAATACGCGATGGAAAGGTAAAGATGTTACTTAAATATGAAATGCCCCTAATCCTTGGGAATGACTTTTCCGGTGTCATCGTAAAGGTTGGATCAAAAGTAACTCACTTTAAAGTCGGTGATGAAATATATGCACGCCCAAGAAAAAATAAGATCGGTACTTTCGCGGAATATATAGCCATTCATGAGGATGACGTAGCCTTAAAACCTAAAAATTTAAGTTTTGAAGAAGCAGCATCAATCCCTCTTGTTGGCTTAACATCCTATCAAGCATTACATGACATCATGCACTTACAAAAAGGACAAAAGATATTAATCCACGCTGGTTCCGGTGGTGTTGGTACTTTTGCAATTCAGTTAGCAAAAATAATGGGAGCTACCGTTACAACAACTGCTAGTGAAGCTGGTTCTGATTTAGTAAAGTCTCTTGGCGCAGATGAAATTATTAATTACAAAACAGAAAAATTTGAAGAAATGCTAAAAGATTATGATGCAGTATTTGATACAATCGGCGGGACAACACTTGAAAAATCATTCAATATTATAAAAAACGGCGGCAACATCGTTTCCGTTTCAGGAATGCCAAATGCTCGTTTCGGTAAAGAATTTGGTTCCGGATTTTTCAAAACGCTCTTATTTTCATTAGCAAGTAGAAAACTTACTGCACTTGAAAAAAAGCATAATGCGCAATATTCATTTTTATTTATGAAACCAAGCGGAGATCAATTACGTACTATCGCAAACTATATTGAAGCTGGTGAAATCAAACCGATAATCGATCGAGTTTTCCCTTTTGAAGATGCTCAAAAAGCAATGGAATATTCAGAGGCTGGAAGAGCAAAAGGAAAAATAATCGTAAAAATAAAATAAATATAAAAACTCCATTTTTTTAAAATGGAGTTTTTATATTTGCTGTTAAATAGACATAGTGCAATGAAGTCCTTACAATAGATTGCAAGGGGAAATATCATATTATACTTTTAGCTAACTTTACAAAGAATACATACGTACAAATACATAATAAAAAAATAAACAAGGAGGAGATAAAATGACTAAAAATAATGAAGCTGGTTGGAATTTAGATAATAGTTATACGACTCTGCCGCAATCATTTTATACAGAAATCCCCCCTACTCCCGTAAGTTCACCGGAGCTAGTTAAACTAAACCATTCACTAGCAATATCTCTTGGCTTTAATCCTGAAGAATTGAAAAAAGAAGTTGAGATTGCAGTTTTCGCTGGTAATGCACTCCCAGAAGGAGCTCACCCATTAGCACAAGCGTATGCCGGTCATCAATTCGGACATTTTAATATGTTAGGCGACGGTCGTGCTCTTTTAATTGGCGAACAAATTACTCCTTCAGGTAAACGTTTTGATATTCAGCTAAAAGGTTCTGGCCCTACTCCGTATTCACGCCGCGGTGATGGTCGTGCTGCACTCGGTCCGATGCTACGTGAGTATATTATTAGTGAAGCAATGTATGCACTCGATATTCCGACTACTCGCAGTTTAGCAGTTGTCACAACTGGCGAGCCAACATATCGTGAAACAAAGTTACCTGGAGCAATTTTAACTAGAGTCGCTAGCAGTCATATACGTGTCGGCACATTTCAATATGCTGCAGCTCGTGGTTCTATCGAGGATCTTCAATCACTAGCTGACTATACAATAAACAGGCATTATCCAGAAATTGAGGCTCATGAAAACCGATATACTGCATTACTACAAGAAGTTATAAAGAAACAAGCAAGTCTCATCGCTAAATGGCAACTTGTTGGATTTATTCACGGCGTCATGAACACTGACAATATAACAATCAGTGGGGAAACGATTGATTACGGCCCTTGTGCTTTTATGGACAATTACGACCAAGGAACTGTATTTAGCTCTATCGATACACAAGGTCGCTACGCATATGGAAATCAGCCATATATGGCCGCATGGGATCTGGCACGATTAGCAGAATCTTTAATACCGATTCTGCACGAAGATGAAGAAGAAGCATTAAAAATTGCTCAAGACGAAATTTCTAAATTTAGCGTACAGTATGAAAACCAGTGGTTCCTTGGAATGAAAAAGAAATTAGGACTATTTAGCAACGAGGAACACGATCACTCCCTTATTGAGCAACTTTTAAAAATGATGGAGAAACATAAAGCAGATTACACAAATACATTCCGTTCATTAACTCTTGATCCGATCGAAAATACAGCTCTATTTGAGAGTCCTGAATTTAAAGAATGGTACAAACTGTGGCAATCTCGATTAGAAAGACAAGAAGAATCGAGAGAAAACGCCTACGAAATGATGAAAAATAATAACCCATCCATCATCCCAAGGAACCACCGTGTAGAAGAAGCACTAGAAGCAGCTGTCACAAATGGCGACTATAGCGTAATGGAGAAACTTCTTGAAGCGCTATCCAATCCTTATGCTTATACTACAGATCATGAAGAATACTGCGTTCCACCTGTACCGACGAATCGTCCTTATCGTACTTTTTGTGGGACTTGATTGTTTAATATCTTTTAATGTGCTTTCAATTTTTGAAGGCACATTTTTTAACATAAGCATAAATCGTACATATATCACTATTCCAATCCTATTAATTGATTATCTTCGTGAAAAATGTTGAGAAATATAAGTTTTTCTTTTTAGTATTATTATTTTTGTTATTATTATTTATAAGAATATTCTAAAAAGGAGGAATCTTCATGTTTACACCCACTAAAAGTGAACAAATCACACAACTATTAAACGAATGGTACATAGAAATCCGTTTAAGACGCATTGATAGTGCAAACTGTTTTAAAGAACAAATAGATAATAAAATCAACATTTTTAAAAACGAATATCCAAAAGGTATACCTGATCAAAACTTATTACTCTATTATTCTCTACTAAATTTCCGATACAATTATTTAATTGATAACTTAGGCGTCTCTAAAGACAGCTTTAATAAAATTGAGTCGTTTGAAATTCCAACAAATAATTTCTTATCATATTACTATCATTTCTTTAAAGCTATTCACTCAGATGCAATTGGAAACTATATACTTGCGAGAGAACATTATGATACAGCTGAAGCTTTGCTTCAATACATTCCAGATGAAATTGAGAAAGCAGAATTCTACTATAAACTAGGATATTCCTACTATGATAATCAACAAGCACTTCAAGCCATCAAAGAAGTAACAAAAGCTAAAGATATGTTTTCTAATCATCTAGGATATGAAGTGAATGTAGCTTTTTGTGATAATATTTTAGGTTTAGCATGTATAAATTTAAAAGAATGGGAACTTGCTGAAGAACACTTTACAGCAGCAATGAATAAATTCCAAAAAACAGGAGTAGAAAAATTCATTTTAATGGTTCGACATAACTTAGGATGGATGTATTCAAATCAAAACCTTAATGCATTAGCTATTCGTTATCTCTCCGAAGTTGTCGAGAAATCCCCAAATCATTATAAAGCTATCTTTGCTAGCGCTTTAGAATACTATAAATTAAAGGAAATTAGCGTTGCAGACGAGCTAATAAAAAGGGGATTAAATATTAGTAACGAACTAAAACAAGAGGAGTTTCAGCATCGCTTTATGATTTTACAAGAATTAAATAACAGTTCATCTGCTAAAACATTTGAAAAAATAGCATTAGCAGGAATTAAATATTTCGAGCGAGAAGAATTATATGAAGATGTTCAGGAACAATATGAAACATTGGCAATTAAATTCTATGATGAAAACGAACATTCTGAAGCAAGTAAATATTTTTATATGGCATTACAAGCAAAAAAACAAGCAAATGCTAAAGGAGGATTAAAATGAAAAAGTTACTCTTAAGTTTTATGGGAATCGTTACAATTCTAGCATTTAGTACTGGTATAACAAGTCCAACAAAGTTAGATCATTCTAATACTAAGATACAAAGCCTTTCTGTAGGTGATGGAGGCGGTTGATCTATACATTTTTTCACACAAAAAATGAAGTCATGCATTATTGTATGACTTCATTTTTATTCGTTGAAACTTTCGCTTCTTTTTCTTAGCTCTCTTATTTCATTTCCATTACCAAAATCAATAATATATAACTTATCTTTTCTATTACAACGAATTCCATATCATCATTCTAGCAATCCCCCTACTCCCCTCACTACCAACTTTCTCAAGTTTCTCTACAACTAATTTTCTTCTTTCCACAGAATGATTTTGACTTAACTTCGCTTTTCCTTCTATTTTACTAATCTTAATTTTAAAACCAACTATCCCTTTACTTAATCCTGCCATATAATTCGGGTCTACATCATTAAGTGAATACGTACTCTGTGGATTTTCATATTTATGTACTAACTCTTGAAGAGAATCTCTTAATTCCTGTTCATCTTCAACAATTTCTAATTCACCATATACATGCACTGCAACGTAATTCCATGTTGGTACTGCATTGTTTGTTTCATACCACGACGGCGATATATAACTGTGGGGTCCTTGGAATATAGCAAGTACGTGTTGATTCTCAATATCTTTCCACTGTTCATTCGGACGTGCGAAATGGCCATGTAAAGTTAGAGTTTCCCTATTTAATAACAACGGTAAATGCGTTGCATTTGGTTCCCCGTTATGTTGAGAAAATAATGTCGCAAAGCTATTTTGTTCAATTATTTCATACTTCATCTCTTCATCTTGTATTGAGAAATATTTTGGTACGTACATAAGCTCCCTCTTTTCCAATCTTTTATTTCTAATTATATTTAAGTCTCGTAGCATTCAACAGGGCCAGTTTATATTTGTTTTATAATGGCAGCTTTCAATTTAAAAAGAATAGGCCGCATATACTCAATGCGACCTTAGTTTATTTCCCCTAATATATTTGTAATAAATGCCGTCTTACCTTCACTATACTATAACTGGATCGATGTTTCGATTCTCTTGCTAACGCTTCCTTTAAACGTCCATATTCAACAGCAACGTCTTCATGTTCACGAAGATAATCCCGAAACGCTATATGTCTTCTTAACTCTTCACTATTCTTATCACACACATATAAATGATGTTCCATCCAAACTGTATTTTCTTCACTCCACGGAACGAAAGCATCCTTTCTACCAAACGCCTCTCTCCCTTTGAAGCTCCACTTCGTTTGATGATAGTACCCTAACGTTTCAAGCATTTTTACTACTTCAGGAAAGATTTTATAATCTTCTATTACAATATCGATATCTAATATTGGTTTTGAGGCAAGCCCTTTAACAGATGTACTCCCCACATGCTCAATGGACAAAACAAATTCTTTTATAACATTATTAATGAGCAATTGTAATGTATTAAATTCATTTTCCCATTTGATGTTATATTCTTCGATAGTAATTCTCTGTTTCAATGTATCCCTCTCCCAAAACAATTTATAACCTTTGAATATGAGTATCTTTAAAATCCGCCTCATATTTCAATCCATATCCAAACATTCGATCCATTCCAATATGCGCTGTCCATATTAAGCCAGTCATTATAACGGTATCTACCTTAAAATAGACACCCATGACAGCTATTAATATAGATATAATATATGTGTGACATATATTATAAACTTTAGCACCTACATGATTATTTATCCCATACGCTAACATGGATAAATCTGGTACCAAAAGGAACACCAAAAATATAATCCAACTAAATTCATATATCGAATACGCATAAATCGTAGCTACAAAAACAACTACCCCTTCAAAATGTACAATACGTTTTTGTATTATTCATCATCCCTATTTTTCTATATTTACCGATAAAGTTTCATCACTGAAAGTATTCTTTGCATTTTTTGACCAGATGGTTGCTAAAATCGGCCCTGCAATATTATGCCATACTGCCGCTAATACACTTGGAAGTGCAGCTGCTGGTCCAAAATGTGCTGTTGCCAGCGCGACACCTAATCCTGAATTTTGCATTCCTACTTCTATTGAAATAGCTCTTCTTGTCCCTTCGTCTAGTCCAAGTACGAACGCTGTTATATATCCGAGTAAAAAACCAAATGCATTATGGAGCATAACTGCAATAAAGATAAGCAGGCCTGAAGAAGTAATGCTACCTACATTCGCTGAAACCACCGCTGAAACTATAATGATAATTGCTACAACTGATATTAAAGGGACAACGGTCATTCCTTTCGTAACAGTTGTAGGAAAAAACTTCTTTACTACTAATCCTAAAATTATAGGTAGGATAATGACTTGTACGATAGAAAGAAACATAGACATAGCATTTACTGGCATCCATTGTCCTGCAAGTAATAATAAAATAAGAGGTGTAGCAATAGGTGCTAGTAACGTTGATAATGACGTCATTGCAATAGACAACGCTAAGTTCCCTTTTGCTAAATAAACCATAACATTTGATGCAGTGCCACCCGGTACTGAACCGAGTAACACTAATCCAGCTGCTAATTCAGCTGGCAGATTCATAACGTAGGCTAGTACGTATGCGACAAGTGGCATAATAATAAACTGAGCACATACACCGATAATAACTGGCAATGGTTTTGTAGCAATGATTTTAAAATCAACAGCCTTTAATGTTAACCCCATCCCAAACATAACAACTCCAAGTAAAATCGTTATGTAACTAGTTAACCCTAGAAATGGTCCAGGAATGAAATAGGCAATAGCTGCAATACAAATAACCCAAAATGCAAAATACTTTCCAGCTATCTTACTTATCGCTTCTAGTACTTTCACCCCATCATCCCCTATCCTTCAATTGAAAAACTTTATTCGGATTCAAAATATTTTGCGGATCAAGAGCTTTCTTTATTTTTTCCATTACGAATAATGCCGCCCCATGTTCTTCTTCTTGATACTTCCGTTTTCCGATTCCAACGCCATGTTCTCCCGTACACGTCCCACCTCGTTTAAGAGCATATAAAACGATACTTTCATTTATTTCGTCCGCCTTTTCCACTTCTTCTTTATCGTTCGGATCAACCATTAAGAGCACGTGGAAATTCCCGTCTCCTACATGACCAAGAATACCACCAACAAGACCTACTTTATCCAACGTCTCTTTCGCATGTTGGATTGCGCCAGCTAATTCTGAAATTGGTACACATACGTCTGTACTCATAAGCTTTTTACCAGGATAGCTATGAACGTAAGAGTATGCTAGATTATGCCGTGCATCCCATAATTTATTTCTCGCCGCAGTTTCCGTTTCAAAAGCAACTTCTTTACATTTATGATCAAACACAATTTCCTTCGTGAATTCAATATCTTGCTTTAGCCCAGCTTCATTACCGTGAAACTCTAAAAACAGTGTAGGCTCTTCTCTGTAACTTGTTTCATTATAATGATTTACTTGTTTCATAGATAATTCATCTACAAGTTCAATTCTCGCAATTGGAATACCCGCTTGTAGTATATTAATCACAGCTTCTACTGCATCATTTATAGTTAGAAACGATGCTCTTGCAGCCATAACATGTTCTGGTATGCCGTATACTTTTAAAGTTAGCTCTGTAAAGCATCCGAGTGTCCCTTCTGATCCTACGAAAACACCATTTAAATGGTAACCTGATGATGACTTCGCTGCTAAATTTCCAGTATGTATTACTTCCCCATCAGCAAGAACGACTTCTAAATCACGAACTTGATCACGCATTACCCCGTATTTAACTGCTGTCGTTCCGCTCGCATTTGTGGCAGCCATTCCACCTAACGTTGCATCTGCTCCCGGGTCTACACTAAAAAACAATCCATACTTTTTCAATTCTTTATTAAGCTGAGAGCGAGTCACTCCCGGTTGTACTCTTACAAGAAAATCTTTCTCTCTTATTTCGAGTATTTTATTCATGAGCGAAAAGTCCATTGTAATTCCTTTTTCATATGGAATGACATGTCCTTCTAAACTAGAACCTACCCCGAAAGGAACGACAGGTTTTTTATGCTCACTCGCTACTTTCATTAATCTACTAACCTCTTCAGTCGTTTTCGGAAAAACTACTACATCAGGTAAACTACTAGCATGATAAGATTCATCTTTACTATGTAACTCTCTTACCGTCGTATTTACGACTACTCGATCTTCGGGAAGTACACCCTTTAATTCATTTACTAAACGCTCTATCGTTATTTCCATCGTATACTCGCCTACTTCCTATAAATTTGAATTACAAAATATGTTAACTTATTTTATACATAATAATCCGAAAAATTAAATAATTCAAGTTTTATACATATAAAATTCGATTCCTACTGTCGAATAAACAAAAAGAACTTGCAACAATTGCTGCAAGTTCTTTTCTATAAAGTGAAACTTTAATCAGTGGGGGGATTCATCCCCCACTGATTATTAGTTGAACCAATCGGGCTTTTACGGGCAGTTGATCCTCTACCTAACTTCTTTGCTTTCGTTCAATTTTGAGGTGAGGGTCTTACTGCCCGTTAATGCGGGATAAAACTACATTTTAAATGACTTCTTTATTAACAACATAAACCAAACTAAAGTAACTGCCATTAACGAATGGGAAAACCCTACTATATAAGTTAACCCTTTAAAGTCCGCTCCATTTAGCTGAAGAAGCCCTCTCGCCGCTAGCGAACCTAACATTAAAGTCAATGCAATATTATGTAAAACAAACCACTTATTAAAACTTTTCGCTTCATGAAATGCGAATACTTTTGCTAATCCTAAAGCAATTAAAAAGAAGAAAAAGCCGAGTACAAGTGTATGTGTATGCAAAAGATTTAACAAAGTAGATCCTACAATCCCCTTATACTTTCCATACTCCCTAGCGAAAATCCCTGATAATAAGCCGATAATCAAATACGTAAACGATGCATTATATAATTTTTTCATTATGTACCTCCTTGAGTAGAATGTGTAGTGTGTCATATTTAGTAATAATGATAGTTATATAGTAAAAACTCCTAGTTACCTAGGAGTCATTGTATAAGTATCTCACTCTTTACAATCAACCCTAATTATAAAATATCCCTTTATACAAAACAAACGAACTTTATGTGAACAAGTAAAGCATAATTAAAATATGTTGCACTTTTGTATTTCGCAACCCATACTAATTGTTATAACTATTAAAGGTGGTGCAATGGATTGATAGTTCTTGAAACTGAACGACTCATTCTTCGCTGGTTCGATATAAAAGACGCTCCATTTATTCTAGAATTAGTAAACGATCCTGCATGGATCCAGTTTATTGGTGATAAAAGGATTAAAAACTTAGACGATGCAAAAAAATACATCTTAAACGGACCAGTTGATATGTATAATAAAATGGGCTTTGGTCTTTATTTAGTAGAGCGAAAAGAAGATCTCACTCCACTTGGTATGTGCGGTCTTATTAAAAGAGATTCATTAGAAGATGTTGATATCGGCTTTGCCTTTTTAGAGAGATTTCGTTCAAAGGGGTATGGCTTTGAATCCGCTTCTGCTGTAATAGACTACGGTGTACAGAACCTAGGTATGAAACGAATTGTAGCAATTACTACTATTGATAACATCAATTCAGGAAAGCTTTTAGAAAAAGTAGGATTGCAGTTCGAAAAGATAATTTCAGACTCAGGTGAAGATTTAAAATTATTCGGGTATAACACATAGTAAAGAAGGTCACCGTGAATGGCGACCTTCTTTACTAATTTCGTAATAATATTTTTCTACATATTGAGATTGCATGCTTTATAAGGGAGCCCCTCTTTTTTCCATGCAAGAAATCCTCCCTTTAAATTAATTACTTCTTTTATATCAGCTTTTTGTAAAATACTAGCTGCTATAGCGGAACGTAATCCGGTTCGACATTGTAAAGCGATTGGGCAATCTATTGGTATACAATCTAGCTGATTAAATAGATTTCCTAAAGGAATATTTATTGCATCATGAAGATGTCCTTCCTCCCACTCTTTTTTACTACGCACGTCGATTACCTTAACACTTCCACCTTTTATATGCGGATATAATTCAATCGATGTGTCTTCTTTGTAACTTTCTAATCTATCAAGTCTTTGTATTACCTTTAAAGGTGTAAAAGCAATAATATTATCTAGTCCAATAGATTCAAAGTCTCTAATAACCTCCTCCACTCTAACCTTTTCCTCATCTAGTATGATTAAAGTTTCTGTTTTATAATCTAGTAACCATCCACACCAAGTTGTAAAAGAATTGTTATAAGGTATGTTAATTGATTTCTCAATGTGACCAGAAGCAAAACTCTCTACATCCCTTATATCAACTATTTGCTGAACGCTCCTCATAACTTCTTGAAGTTCTTCTACTGTTTTAATAGCAAAAACTTCCCTCTTCTTTCGAATTGGAGGACCATACTTATTTAAATTCTTCATTAATGAAAAATACTTTGGAGGCTCTGGCTGTCCAGTCAATAAAGTCGATACAAAATCACCTTCTTCATTACACTGAAATGCCCAATTAAACATCTTTTCATAACCTAAGGTAGAAGTTGGAATTGCTCCTAATGCTTTTCCACATGCGCTTCCTGCACCATGTGATGGCCATATTTGCAAATAATCAGGAAGTATTTTTATTTTTTGTATAGAATCAAATAATTGTTTCGCTCCTATTTTTGCAGTATCTTTCATACCTACAGCAGTTTCTAATAAATCCGGTCTTCCTATATCTCCTACAAATATAAAATCGCCTGTGAATATTCCCATCGGCTTATCATTCGTATAATTATTTTGACTTGTATCAGTTACTAAAAAAGAAATACTTTCAGGCGTATGCCCTGGAGTGTGAATTACATTAAATTTTATATGACCTATTTTAAACTCTGTTCCCTCTCTAACCAATTTGTATCGACCTTCGTTAAGATATTGATATTTCCAATCACAATCTCCTTCATCAGATACATATAACTTTGCATGATAAAGATTAGAGAGTTCTCTAGATCCAGAAAGAAAATCTGCATGAATATGAGTTTCAGCCGCAGCAATTACATCCATCCCCTCTTTCTTAGCAAATTCGATATATTGTTCTATATAGCGACCTGGATCAATTACAATTGCTACGCCTTCCTTCTGACAACCAACTAAATAAGAAGCATGTGCTAATTTTTCATCATAAAAATATTTTAAAAGCATAGCTATTCCCTCCAAATAGTTATTTCAAATTACTTTTCAATTTTTTTAGCCACTTTCTCTCTTCTCTTATAGGATCCCTTTCAACATGAAGTTCCAATACATATAGGGCAACATATATCTTTTAAGTAAAAACATACTATACCGTTCTTTCGCTTGATTAAACGGAAACGTTTCTTGAGGCTCATGTTCATAGTTAAATTCAGCAAGTATAAGACTTTTATAACCTGTAACAATTGGACAGGATGTATATCCATCATATTTAGCATGCAAGTCTCTTCCGTTAAGCACGTCCATAACATTTTGTTTTAAGACCGGTATTTGTTTTCGAATTGCCGCTCCAGTTTTAGAAGTGGGTAAATTGGTACAATCTCCAAGTCCGAAAATATTCTTATACTGTACATGCTGCAAAGTATAAGGGCTTATATCTACCCAACCCTGATGATCACTTATCTCGCTCTCTTTAAGAAAATTAGGTGGCCCCATAGGTGGAACAACATGGATCATACTATACGGTACTGTTTCTCTTTTCAGTGTTTGCGTATCTTCAAAAATTGCCTCTTTCTTCTCAGCGATAATTTCTACTAAGTTTTTATTATAATTTGTTATTATTTGCTTTCTTTCTAGTACTTGTTCTAATGTATTAGCATAACGTGGAACCTGAAATATGTTAGTGTTCGCAGTATAAAACATTACTTCACTTTTGTTTCTTACACCGCTATTAGAAAAATACTCTTCTGCTAAATACATAATCTTTTGTGGAGCACCGCCGCATTTAATAGGAGTATTTGGGTGGGTAAAAACCGCATTTCCTCCTTTAAATTTTTCAATTTCCCTCCAAGTAGAATCAACATATTTATAAGAGTAATTGCTACAAACCCCATTAGTCCCAATAGACTCCTTCAAGCCTTTAATGCCGTCCCAATTTATTTGTATACCGGCTGCTACAATAAGAATTTCATACTTAAGCAGCAGTCCATCATCTAAAAGTAGCTTATTTTCATCTGGAAACAACTTAACAACACTTTTAGGGATCCACGTTGCCCCTTTTGGAATAAGCAATTTTTGATCACGCATCGTACTTTCCTTTGAAACAATTCCTCCCCCCACTAAACTCCATAGTGGTTGGAAATAATGTTTTTTTGATGGATCAATAATTGCTATACTTTCTTTCAATAGGGGTACATTTCGTAACAAATGTGCAGTAGAAGATATTCCTGCAGTCCCAGCACCAATTACAATAATTTTATAACTATCTCTGGTCTTCATTATCCTCTTCCTATCTAAAATTGATTTTTTAAATAACTAATTTGTTGCCGTAATTCCATTGTAGTAACATTATTATAAGTTAAAAACACCATGTTTTTATCTGACTCAAATGAAAATTTTGTTAATTTCACCATCAATATTACTTTATGCATAAATCCTCTACGCTACTTCCGTATTTTATATTTTTCAATACTAGCCTTTACTACAGTTTCTCTCTACGCTCAAAGCTATCTTTAAAGACCCATGTGATTTCATATGTAAAAAAGCCCCTTTTTTATCTAAAGGAGGCTAAGGATTATTCTTATTAAGCTAACACTTTGAGGTGTCGCAAAAAAAAACCATATAACTACTACCATTATTTATGCGAATTCAGGTCATTTTCTCGTTTCGAGTAACAATGAATTTCTTAACTTGATGGTGATGTAGTGATACCCTGAAATACAAAAATAGCCTTCAAAAAAGAAAGGTGCCAATGCACCTTTCTTTTTTAATTCACTTGTACTCTCTTCAGCATCCAAAATTCCTTCTGAATCACTTTAATGAATCATTGTACGGACCTAATTGCTTTTTAGAAAAGTAATGAATTGTCTCCTTACTTTTCAGTAACATATTTCCTTTTATAATTAAAAAATAGGTAGCTACTAGAAAATATATTGTCCCTAATATCCAATCCAAATTTGTTGCTAAATTGTGTAAAAGAACATATCTCATATATGCATAACCAATCGGAACATGTAGCAATACAACCGCACCTAATCCTGGGTTATATATTGTTTTAGCTTTTATATTCGCAAAAATACCATGCCATATGAATTGAAAAAATCCCATTAAAATAGGTGCCAACCCAAGCCATATGATATTTGGAAAGAAAAACGGAAGTAAATAAAAAACATACGCAATCAAAATATTTATTACCATAGCAGATTGCGTATTTAATGGGTAGCGATCTGGTATATCACTTTTAAATATAACTACATTAAACAGACCAGCGAAATAACCTGGCCAACGATACTCTTCAAATTGATGCACTAAAATGGCTACAAAGCTTAACGCTAACAGTACCTTTATTTCACTCATTTTTCCAAAATTCGCGACTAAATAACCTAAGGCAACAATAGCCATAACTAACCCTACATCACACCAGTGCTTTCTAAAGAAACTAATCATCACTATCACCCACTATCTCAATTTTTATAAAAATAGCGTTCAAATAGGAAATCAATTTGCTTTTCTACAGGCTGTATTCTTATATCTGCCCCTGATTCAAGAATTGGCATCATTAATGCTGGAAGAAAAATGGATCCGAATATTTGCACCGTCATCATCATTAAAATTTCCTGATCCCTTTCATTTGTTATTTCACTCAAAATATTCTTCACTTTACCAAAACCGAGCCTCTTCAAAAAATCTCCATATTCGTATTGAGATGTAAATACCGTAGTTCCCATTGCAATAATTTTCCTAACTAACTCGGGGTATTGCCGAATTACTATTACATAATCAAGTAAAAATATTTTTAATCTTTCTTTTGCTGGCACTTTAATATCATCTAAAATAGAAAAAGTGTCTTGAAAGCTAATTAATAAGATTTTAATTGTTTCACTAATCAATTTTTCTTTTGAGCCAAAATGATAATTTATAAGCGCAATATTAGTATCTGACAATGCCGCAATTTTTCTTATTGTTACACTTTCAAAGCCTTTGTCTTTAATTAACTCTAATGTTGTATTTAAAATCTTTTCTTTCGTAGATATGTTTTCATTTCCACTCAACTTATCTCCTCCTCTAAAATTTATCAATTAAACAATGTTTTAAACGTTGTTTAAATTTATAGTATCACCTTCAATTTTTAATATCAATTTAAACCTTTCGACATTTCTGATTACCTATTCTTTTTTTATCTTTGTTATTAAAGTTTATATATACATTCAAGAACGCCTTTGTTGTTTTCCAGTCTCTTCATAATGTGAGCAGTCGGTAATTTTAATAATTGAACTGTTGTATAAACAATCAAATTGATTAAAATTATTTTCCTTCACTAAAAAAGATGAACACAATTCTTTATACATCATATTTGTTGGTATCTAGTGTATTACTGTGACCTAGCTTGGACTGAATCCCCTTGTTGTAGATTTTTATTTTATTAGTAATAATTACGGTATATGAAATTATTACTAATAAAATAAAAAAAGCTCCCCTGAAAGGAGCTCCTTACCTTACAAAACGTTTAAGAAATCATTCTATTACCAGCTCTACTTAAGATTTGGAGCATGGTTATAACTCATTCACCCCTGTTTGTTACGATAAATCATTGGTCTATGACTATTCTTTTTCTGTGTATTATTTCAAGCTCTTTAGATGTTTTCTTTTTGTGAAATTTACCTCAAAACAAATTAACTAGATAACAAAACATAAAGTAACAATGCAGCTGCTTCTTGTCGTTTCATACTTTGTTTTGATAGATAATCTGCTGATCCATCTTCATTATATATAACCTCAGGCCCTACTAAACGATGACCTACAATGTTTTTCACGGATTCTATTGCCCATTCATCAGTGTCTCCCTTTAATGTTGCATCTGCAGATGGCGCTCCTAACATTTTTAAATACTGCCAGGTAATCCATGCTGCTTCTTGTCTAGTAATTGCACGGTTTGGATGAAATTGTTCCCCTTCTTTTTCATATAAAATACCAATCTCATATAACTTTTGAATATGAGGTGCATACGGATGATTTTTTACATCCGAAAATACTGGTTCTTTTTTTGAAGGTGGCGTAAAGTAAGCAATTTGAGATAACCAATATGCAAATTCTGCCCGTGTAAGAGAAGATTCTGGATTGAAATTCCCCTCCTTATTTGCTTGTAATACCTCGTATTGATGTAAAGGATTTATAAACTTAGCATACGGATGATTTTCATCTACGTCTTTAAATCTCTCGGGCTCACTTAACTTCACCGCTGAGCTGCCAGAGTTCCAATGTATCATTTCTTTCACAGTACCATCTTTGTGAAGTTTAAATGCCATATAATTCCCTTTTTCATCCTCAAATAGTAAAGGGTCTATTTGTTTTAGCTCCTGTTTACCATATACTTTATCACTTACATATAACTTTCCTTCACTTATGTTTACATGTGACATTAGGTTTTTTAATCTCAAATCACGGTAAACACCTTCAAATTTCTTTAATTCTTCTTCATTAGGGGTTAAATATTCAGGCTTTGTTTTATCTGGGAAATAGTGATTCATAAAATCATCAAATACTTCAACAGGAAGTGCCGAACTATCTTTATTTGTAACTACAAAAACTCCAATTTTATGCTCTGGAATTAACCACATTAAAGATGAAAAACCTGGTATATTTCCCCCTTTACCGAACACATATTGCCCATTATGGCTTTGCGGTGAAAAGAACTCAAACCCATATGTCATATTAGGGTATTTGGGATGTAAAGCAAATTTTGTTTTTTGCATATCTTCTACGGTTTCTTTTTGTAGTATTTGGTTATTTTTAAATTTACCATCATTCAATTGAGCGATCATAAAATTGCCTACATCACTTCCTGTAGAAAACATACTCCCTTGTGGCATATCTGTTGGTCTTGTTTGATAAAATGGAATGGCATTACCTTTAGCGTCATATCCTGTTGCAAGCTTTTCTTTAATAAAATTAGTCATAACAAAACTGCTATTATGCATTTCTAAAGGGTAAAAAATATTCTTGGCCATATATTTGTAAAAAGGTGTGTTTGTCAGACTTTGAACAATATACCCTTGAAGCATAGAAGCAAAATTATCATATGTATATGTATCTCCTGGCTTTCTCACTACTGTGGGCATATTATCTTCTACATAATCTTTAAGCATAGTATAATCATTCTCTTGATAATGGATATCCTCTGGTCTAGGATCTACGTAATCAAAACCTGTTGTATGGGTAAGTAAATGTTGCATTGTAACTGGTTCACCCATTTTATTTTGATACTTTAATCCCCCCATATAATTTACTATATCTTTATTTATATCAATTTTACCTTGTTCAACTAACTGCATGACAGCACTAGCAGTAAAAACTTTTGATATTGACGCTAATCGAAAAACTGTTTTTTTAGGATCGATGGGAGTATTCTTTTCTTTATCGGAAAATCCGAATCCCTTTTGAAATAAAATTTGATTATCCTTTACAACGACAAGAGCTACACCAGCTGCGTTTTCTTTTTTCATTTTCTCTGGAATTACTTTATTGGTAAATGCTTCTACATCTTTAGGATTTAAAGTTATAGGTTCAACAGTTTCGGCTTTTGAATAATTGCTCCCCAGAAAAAATAACAAAAAACATACACTTACAGCTACTAACCTTTGAAAATAAATTTTCATTCCTCTATTCCTATTACCCAAATTAACTCCCCCTTTAATACTAGATTATTGATTATACATCTATAGTTTAACCAACCACATTCTACCATTCCATCGGTATTTTTTCTAATTTTATTTCAATTCTGTTATTTATTAACTTTTCTCTTTTAGAAGTAGTCTATATATTATTAGGTCTTAGTTATAGAAAATGCTAGACAGTCTTTAATATAGGACTTTCCAGCAGTTTTTTCATAACATCCTACTTAAAGAAAACACCCATCGTTTATAATCAATAAAAATTGGCTATTTTGTGATGCGAGTACTATTAATGATCGATCTAATTTTTTTGAGAAGTTAGATAGAATTAAAAGGTAGACCTACTGCATTATTTACTGGAAAAGATTACGGATATGGAGTGAAGATGCCCTAATTGGCATCTTCACTCCATATCCAGCAAGAAATCTTATAGTATGCTAATATTTAGATATTGATATTAGGAGGATTTAGATGATGAAGAAATCAGTATTAGCAGTTGGTTTATCTGTTGTAATGTTAGCAGCGTGCGGCGAAAAAGAAATAGTTCAAAAGGAGCAACCAAAAACACAATTAACAACGGCGAAAACAGAACAACTAAAAGATGAACAGACACGAATGGTGAAAAGTGTTGAACGTAGAACCAAGGAGATTATAGAATATTTCGGTGGTATTGTAACAGCGGTTGAATTAAATAAAGAAAATAACTTGTATGTCTTATATGTTTTCGTTGATAAAACAGCATTGTCAAATGCTGACGAAGGCCTACGGAAAAATTTTGGCTATAGAACAAGAACAAAGTTAAAAGACGCCGTTGCGCAGAGTGGCTTGCAAGAATACGACAAAACAACCATAAGATACTTCACATCAGATGGTAAAACAGAAATCGAATTTGAATAAGCACTCACGGGAGTGCTTATTATTTTTACTTGTTATTTCAAGGGACGGAAGATTGTTCCGAACTTTTGACAATTAACCAAGGTACGTAAAATTATTACGCTCTTTTCTTTCAATACATCTTAACTTTGATTCTTTCTCATTATTATAAAAGCTACCATTCTAGCAAGAATAGAACTAGTTAATGGAGCAATTATTACAGGTGAAAAATCGTTCAAAAGCGTACTCCCCCTGAATTCCCCCACTTTCACTTTATTTAAAAATGAGGCATTCCTAAGTAAAGATTCTTTCAAACTCTAATTTATTTGACTATCCCCGCATCCCTTGCGGTTTGAAGCCTTATCGCTTCATTCTTTAAAATAAAAAATTGTGAAATTTTATAGCATTATGTAAGACATTTGATATCAAATATACTACATCCACTATGAAATTAGTTTATTTATAGGATTTCTATAGATAAACAAGGTACTAAATTGACTCTTAAGAAGTCATTACCATTATATTTGTCGAAAAATTGAAAAAATATGTGTAGATAGATATCATCTTAAATACATATATAATTAATTTTAATTCTCTGACATAACTCCACATAATTCTTAAACCAGCTTTTTGTGCATTATTAAATAGAATATTACACAATGTCAGTCTTTAAAAGATTATATATCAAAACTTTAAGAGAGGAAGATAAACTATGAAGATGAAAAGAAAAATCATGATGACAACAGCACTTGCAGCTACGTTAGCTACAGGTGCACTACCTTCTACATCAGTGTTTGCTGCAGAAAAAGAGGCTCCTATCCAACAAAAAGAGGCACAAATGAGTATTCAACCATTAGCACAAAATAATTTAGAAACAGCTGTTAATGCTGCCTTAAATGGTCCAGAAGTCAAAAAAATAAAAGTATTTGAGCATGAATTTAATGTAAAAGAAATAGAAGTAGTAAATCTAGGTGGAGGAAAAAAATATGTTAAAGGACAAATTTCTCATCATTTAAGTTTCCGTCCAGATGATCAATTTTATTATGAGTTTACTGTGCAAGATGGAAAAGTAGTAGATAAGCCTGTATTTAATATTGATAGAGGTGGTTGGACACCATTTGCTGCTCCACTTTTATCAATTCTTGCTGCGTATAATGGAATTCCAGTTAATCCAAATGATTTAAATGCACTTGGTCAGCAGCTTGGGAAAGTTATAGATGGAAGCTGGGAACATGCAGCTCAATCTATCGCAACTGTAGTTAGTCTAAGTTTTAATGAGTAGAATCTTTTAATTTTTATTACCATTGTAGGGACCACTTTTCCTGAATAGACTTGTTTTAAGAAATTCCTGAAACAGCTATAAATAGATTTTTACCGCTCACTCACATAATCTTAATTTGTTAACCACCTTATCATTCATAATATGTCACAAAATAGAAGTCTTTTTAAGGCTTCTGTTTTGTTTGTATACAATACAGCAAAAAGCTTATTTTTTACCTATCTATGCTTCAATTCTTTAAAAATCCGTTTGGCTATTAGATATAAATTATTACAATAAACTAATACTATCTCAAGTTAGCTCACTACCTCTTTTTCAATTACAAAAATTCATTACATTAGGAATAGAAAACAATAAATATAGTAAAAAACCATCTTATTATAGCTATTGTTTAAAGGTTAGGAGAGATAAGATGAACAAAATAAAAATAAAAAATTTCTTTAAAGTTAGCATCCTCACTTGTTTTACACTAGCAAGTTTAAGTACACCATCTACAATTTCAGCTGATAGTCATCCAGGTTATTCTTATGAATCCAATATAGGTTATCAAAATCCATCGTGGATGTCAGGAGTAGCAGATTCAACAAAATTAAGTGAAATATCTATTCCAGGCACTCATGGTTCAATGGCTTTACATGGAGCAAGTTTTCTTGATGAAAATTTGACAAGAAATCAAACTATGAGTCTATCCCAACAATTAAATTCTGGAATTCGATATGTAGATATGCGCGTTAAACGTGTAAAAGATTCTTTTGCAATGTACCATGGTATTGTCAATCAAAAAGCAGTATTTGAAGATGTATTAAAAGAAGCAATCCAATTTTTGAAAGATTATCCGACAGAAACAATTTTAATGCGCTTAAAAGAAGAAACTACTCCCGAAAGTGGATCCCTATCATTTGAGGAGATATTTTTAAAATATAAAAACGGTAATGCTTCATATTTTTGGGATCCTAATTCCGTACCAACTATAGACAGAAACAACCCTACTTTAGGAGATATCCGGGGAAAAATTGTAATCCTACAAAACTTTACATCCCCTCAATTGTACGGGATTGATTACGATGGATTGAATATTCAAGATAAATTTGAAATTGGAAGCGGACCAGACGAAATATATGAAAAATGGAATGCGATAAAAAACCATTTACAAAGTGCAAATACTAACTATAATAATGGAAAAATATATCTTAATCATTTTAGTGGTACGGGTGGTGCAGCCGCATTTTTAAATAATGTATATCCTTGGTTTGTTGCAAGCGGAAAAGAGAATAGAAATACTGATAGTAACCCTAAGTTGATTCAAACGAATTCGACTCATGCTTGGATTGATTTCCCTCGCGATAGAAATGGGCAAGTATATTATGGTGGGATGAATACACTTGGGACCGAACTCTTACAACAAGGTGGAATTAGACATTCTGGTATTATCGCAGCTGATTTTCCTGGGCCAGGTTTAATTGATAGTATCATTAAATTAAATGGTGTACATTCAAATGAAAAAGAGATATTAATTTCGCAAATTTCATCCGAATCTAGTCCTTTATCCGGACAAAAAAATCGATCCAGTCAAAACTTTAAAATTGATAGTTTACCTGCAGGTACCAAAGAATTAAAATGGGTTATTGAGCCTTCAGAAATAGATCATCATTCTACTATCTCTTTCAATGTAATGATTGATGTTTCCCTAGGTACCGATTCTATTCGTTGGAAAAATATTTCACAGGGATCTAGGACTGAAGCTTACACAAATACAAAATATTATATCGCAAGTCCAATTGGTGCCACTAAGGAATTCACTGTGAAAATATACGCTATTACAAATTAGAAAAAAAGAATCCCAATGGGATTCTTTTTTGATTTCCTTTCGTAAGCATTAGATGGAGATTGAATTTATTTCTATATCATTTAAATCATTAAAGAATTTATATTTGGAACGACCGTTTATTTCCAAAGAAAAACCCAAAAACGTTAACTATATTTTCCTACTTATCATTTATTCAAAACTGGCTTCCAAAGCGATAGGGCAAAAATCCAATTTGTGTCACCATTACCTTGATAATTTTGAACTGCTTCATACACTTTCCCCTCATATACTACTCTATCACCTTTAGTATATGCTTTTCTCGCATCCCATTTTTCATATGTGGAATCCTCTGCCTTTGTTGTTACATTCAATACATCACTTCTACTAGATTCATTTCCAGCTAAATCAACCGCTGTTACTACATATTTATACGATGCATTAGCCTTCAATTCTTTATCCATAAAGGATGTATTATCCGTTGTCCCAATTTTATTCATAACTCCAGCACTTTCTCTATATACAATATAATGGTCTACTCCTACATTATCTTCAGACGGACTCCACATCAAATCAACAGTTGTCACTGTTGTACTCATACTATGTAATCCTTTCGGTTGAGTCGGAGCTTCTTTATCTGGGGTTTCATTTGTTGTCTTAATCTTTAGTTCTTCACTTTCTTTTGATATGTTTCCAGCCGAATCTAATGCCTTTATTGTATAGGTATATTCCGTATTTGCCTTTAGTTTTTTATCAATAAATGTTGTACCTGGTACCGTATCAATTACTTCTCCATTGCGTAACACTTGATATTCTTTTACACCTATATTATCCGTAGAGGCCTTCCACGTTAGTGCAACACTATTGGCAGTAACTTTAGACGCACTTAAACCAGTTGGTTGACTTGGAGCTACTGTATCGGGAGTTTCATTATTTACTAGATTTACATCAATTACATTATAAAACGCATTTGACGTATCTGCTACGTCCCATACAGCTAAAATAACATGATAACCATTGCGATCAGTTGGTACATTAATTGTATGTGTTAAATTATTTGATGCGGCCGAACCGTCATGTTTCACAGTTCCAATTGGTTCTAATTCAGCACGTGTTAATGGTTTATTAGGATCCCACCCCTTTTTTGTAATGTAGTAATGCCATTTACTTGTAAGATGTGCAGCTGTATATTTCCATGTAAATGTATTTTCTCCACCCTTAATCGTATTCTTGAACCAGCGATTTGATGTTTGTTGGTCAAGAATTCCTCCAAACAGTCCTCCTGCCGAAGCGATTTTCCCATCAATCGGTCCACCATCTGGAAATCCTTTAGGTGCTTCTAAACTTTGAGGTTCGTACATTATATTTCCACAATTTATATTTAATGCTCCATAATTCTGACTACATAAAGCAGCACGACTGCTTGGCTTTTCAACAAATCCATGTGCATAGGCACTTTGAGGAATCATTGTAATGGCGGTCACCCCTGCAGCTAAAATACAAGCACCAATTACCTTTTTATTTTTTCTTAATCCTTCAAATTTAGATGTTAATTTCAAATTCATTCTTGTCCCCCCAATATATTATTGTTATCGCTAATATAATAGCAATATAGAGATAAATGAACAAATTACTAATAAATATACTAATATCTCTCATACATTGGTACATTTACTATTATTTTTAATCTCATATTAAAATAAAAATAAATATAATAAGTTTATTTTGTAACATTATGTATTAATAGTGGAATAAAAACCTCACTTAATTTCACAAAAAATTCAAATATTCATTGAGAGAATTGCATTTTATCTTATGTAGAAAAAATATACTTTTAAAGTAAAAAAGTCTGGAAGAAGCTGATAATATCAGTTTCTTTCAGACTTCATATTTCTATTATATAACTTGCAAATAAGTCATTTCTAAAGCTAAATTCACACATATTTTCTAAACCTTAAAAAACAAAATAAATAATCTACTTATATTCACATGGTGAATGCACACAAATCCTTTAATCTTAGATATATACCCCTCTAACCACATAACTAATGTAATTTATATTTTGATAAGCTTCAGGATGTTCAAACTTATATATTAAAAGTACCAGGAAGAATGAACTATCCACCACTTAGAAAAACTTAAAGTGAAAGCTTCTCAGTTCCACGACAAAAATAATCTTTCGTTTCCCTGACCGTTTGTCCAACTTAACTTTATAGTCCTTTTTAATAGCTATCTCCTCCCCTATTAATCCTTACTTTAAACAAATCATCGAGAGGTTGATAATGTAAGATAAAAAATAGAATTGAAAATCTATTTTTTACCTATAAAATAACGCTAATTTATTGTATTATTTTTACCTAATAAGGTACAGAAACAAAGGGAAAAACTTCAGTATGCTTGAGGTTTTTTATAAATAAATACAAACGTTTTTAGGGTGAAACGTTTAAAGGGTACATTACTGAATTTTTATTAAATGTTCCTGTACCTAGTATTTAAATTAACTTATGTCAAAATATTTTACAATACAAGTATGAAACGTTACATATTTCTATATTTAATGATACATTTCATCAACTTATCTCCCTAATCTTTATGCTAAATATAGAAATTTAAGCTCGTTTAGGTATAATTTTAGAACTCTTATAATAACAAATGAATAGATTAGGCACATAACTGTCATAAATTAATGACTTATCTATTTTTTCATCCATGAAAACTTTATTATCGCTTTAATATTTACTCTTAAACTAAAACACATTTATAGCTACAACTAGTTAATAATCTTTCAAAAGTCTCTATAGTTTTATATTTTTTATTTTTTTATTGTACATTTGTACATTTGATGTTAGGATTATGCCTATTAAAATTGAATCCTAACGATTCTTCTTTATAATTCCTATATTTTTATTATCAAATAAAAATATAGGTTCTAAAACACGATCAAAATCAAAACAAAAAATGGCGTTATTTCACAATGATGTCATGAAATACCTTTAGAATGGAAAGATGTATGCAACAACGCGTTAAGGGGTTACAGGGGGAACAAAAATGAGAGACTTTTTTGATGATAAGTATAAAAATATTGAATTAAAAAGGAGGTTAATCAATTTAATAAGTGAAATTAGCGAGTTCAAAGGAAAATTAGCTGCTTATCAGGAACAAAACCCTGACATATTTAATAGTTTAGAAAAAACTATACCGCTACATTACATAAAAAATTTCACTACTTTTTATGAGGATATAAAAGTTCCTCATAAAAGATTAAAAGAACTTATTTTAGATGATATAGTACCTCAAAACATTTCGGAAGATGCTATTTTTTGTTATTATCAAACACTTTCTTTTGTACATAAAAACTCCTGTACTTTATCAATTAATCCAGCAACTATACAGGAATTACATTTTCAATTAATACATTATATTACCTCTGACAGTGCCAAATGGCGTGAAAAACCCTTTATTATTCCAGGTATTCCTGAGCATGGAATGCACTTGAATAGTTACCGCATTCTTCCACATGAACTAATTCCACAGTTTATGGAGCAATTATGTGATCAATACAACTCATTAAATACTAGTAAGGGGCTACATTCGCTTTTATTAATAGCTCGTTTTATATTAAATTTTTATTGCATAGTCCCTTTCAATCAGGGTAATGGCAGGCTAGCATTTATGTTAATGCAGTTGCTGCTAATTAAGAGTGGACATACATTTGTAAAATATGTATGTTTGGATAAATATATTAAGAAAAATGAATCAGAATATTACAATTCGATTTATAAATCTTCGGTAAATTGGTACTGTGAGGAACATAATAGTAGCTTTTGGTTGAAAACGTTTTTAACTATTATATTAGAGGCTTACAAAGATCTGCATAACACCGTTCTAGATTCTATATGTAAACATACTAAAGTTGAAAGAATTCAGGATTTTATACTTAAACAAAAACAACCCTTTACTAAGGAAAGTATTCGTAACAGATATCCAGACATTGCAGAGAGCACAATTAGTAAGGCTTTAAATTCCTTGCAATTATTTGGCCAGATTAGGTTAGTTACAAAAGGAAGGAACGCAAAGTGGACTAAAGTTTGACCATATTTTTAAAACTCTTACTGCTCAAAAATTCAATTATAACGTTAGCAATCGTTCCCATGATTTTGGGCTCAAATTCATTGAATTACATTCTAATTTTAAGCTATTATTACTACTTTAATTAATTCTAATTCCAACACAACATTTTATAGGAAAAGGTACGTTTCCCTCCACCTTTTCCTATAAAAATATTAGATATTAACACTGAAAAAATGTCGAAAAAAGTCGTAATTTAATATTTTTTCTTTATTTTCTGGTTGTAAACGTTTCATTTTCATGTTACCATCTTAATCAAACAATAGATGGTAATACAACTGAAAGTATTTCTTTCCCTTAGAAACATATAAACGTACGGTAATATCAAGAAAATAAGGCCAAAGAAATATTTGATACCTATCAAAATAACCAATAGGAATTTTGCACATATATTTTTCTGTTAATTCAGAAAAAACATTTTGTCCCTAAACAAAATTTGTTATCGTGCAAAATTCAATTACACTAGAACACCCAAATAAATGTAATTTCCTATTTTTATCGAGCATTAAGATATGAAAAAAGTTCTTCCTAAAAAATTCAGCTAATTAACTTAAAGACATCTATATTATTACCTTAAGTGCCATCTATTGTTGATAACATATTTACCAACTATGAAAAAGGGCCCATCAAGGGTTCTTTTTTATTATAATCATTCAAATTTCAATGCTAACTTGATACTTAGATTTGCACACAAATCACCTCTACTTTTATGCTCTCAATTTTTAATTTCCATTCCCAATTTGTTTAAATTTGTGAATAAAATTCCATCAAATAAAAATAATAAATACAACTAATCGTTACATATTAAAGAGGTGTCAATATTGTCCTTAAATGAAGAGACCTTAGAAACTAAAACAAATAATACCATTGAAAAAATCCAAACAAGTAACTTAAAAGAACTTAAAAATACTTTAGATAATATCTTTGATATTAGTGCCGATTTAATTGAACACCCTTTGCAATTAAAAACTCACACGAATATTTTACTATATTATTTTGAAGGCCTTACAGATGGTGTCGCTTTAAAAAGCAATGTTGTTACCCCATTATTACAAAAGGTAAGTGAAGACAGTCAAATATTTAATTCTAATATTATTGCTACTCATACGAAAATAGTATATACATGGAATGAAATTAAAGAAGGATTACTTGAAGGTCAATGTGTTCTATTTATGGAAGGAGAAAAGCGCTCACTTCTAATAAATACAAAAGGATGGGCAGAAAGAGCAATTCAAGAACCGATTTCAGAAGTTACTATTAAAGGATCCCATGATGGATTTATTGAAAATGCCACAAAAAATATAGGCTTAATTCGTCGATATCTTCCTTCTACAGAGTTAAAAATCAAAAAGCTGACGATTGGAGAACGAGCCACTTCTTTAGTCTATTTAATTTACTTAGGTGATGTTGCGAGCGCAGATGTAGTCCAAGAAATAGAAAACAGAATCTGTAGCATTAAAACAGATGCGGTATTAAGCATTGGTGAACTATCCAATTTTACAAAGGATCAAAATTGGTCTCCTTTTCCACAGGCTTATTTAAGCGAACGCCCAGATGCTATTTCAAATCATATACTTGATGGAAAAGTAGCAGTGTTAATGGATAGATCCCCTGGTGCAATGATTGTTCCAATGAATTTAATTGGATTCTTTCAAACTCCAGATGATTATAATATTCATTGGCTCGTTGCATCATTTTTTCGTTTATTACGATTTGCAGGATTTATTATAGCTATTTTTTTACCAGCATTTTATATTGCTATAGTCTCTTTTCACTTTGAAATCATTCCTATAGATTTATACACTTCTATTGCAACGTCAAGAGTCAAAGTCCCATTCTCTCCCTTATTGGAAGCTTTTATAATGGAAATCACACTAGAAATGCTACGTGAAGCTGGTATTCGCTTACCACAACCAATTGGACAAACCATTGGAATTGTTGGAGGGATTGTAATTGGACAGGCGGCTGTTCAAGCGGGTCTTGTTAGTAACGTTATGGTTATTATCGTATCTATTACAGCCATTGCCTCATTTATTGTTTCTAATTATGATTTATCGAGTTCTATACGCCTTATTCGTTTTCCAATGATGTTATTGGCTTACTTTTATGGGATTGTAGGTATTGTTAGTGGATTAATGCTCTTATTTGCTCATTTTGTTTCACTAACATCTTATGGTTCACCATACGGATTGCCAATAGCACCTTTTCGTCTCCAAGAGTTAAAAGACTCTTTTGTAAGATTTCCTATTTCTATGCTTACCAGCCGATCGAGTACAGGTCAGCCGAAACAAAGAAAGAAAAAAGAAGGTGGTTCACATGGGGAATCTTAAGTTCCAAAAAGTAACTTTATTCGAATTCATTATTTTCATTCATTCACTGCAACTTGCATCTGGTATGTTAATTATGCCAAGCCCACTAGCTACTACGGCAGGGACAGATGGCTGGATTTCGATCATTCTTGGATGGATAGCTACTTCTATAATCGGCGTGTTTATTATATTAATGTTACAAAAAAATCCTAACAAAAACTTCTCACAAATCTTAAAGACATACTTTGGTAAATGGATAGGGACAATTCTTTTTCTTTTATATGCCTTTTATCTATTTTTTGCTGGCTTTAATACTTTATTAAAGGCAACTGATATTGTTAAAGTGTGGATCTTCCCTTCCACTCCTGCTTATCAAATCACTATACTATTACTGTTACCTTTTATTATTTTAGCTCTGAGTGGTTTAAGGGCTCTTACTAGTTATTCTATGCTTGTTTTCTTCTTCACTACTTGGATGCCACTATTTCTTCTTTTTTCACTAAAGAGTAACTACAACCCTTTACACCTACTACCTATTTTTAAAGATGGATTATCCCCTATTCTAAAGGCAACAAAAGAAACTATTACACCTTATGCCGGATTAGAAATTGCATATTATATATATCCGTTCTTACAAAAAAAACAAAAGGCCATAAAAGGACTACTAATAGCGAATACTGGAACCATGATTTTCTATCTATATGTGACTATTCTTTCTTATATATACTTTAGTCCTGAGGGGATAAAAGATGTAATTTGGCCAGTATTTCATCTGTTAAAAGGGGTTCGTTTTTCTTTCATGGAACGATTAGAAATTATTTATATCGCTTACTATTTAATTGTATTCTCCACTACAATATATCCGTATCTATTTTTCAGTTTTGAATCCATTACCATTTCACTTCAAAAAAACGCCCGCAATTGGGCTCTGCTTGCTTTTATGTTATTTATTGTTGGTCTATTTCTTTTCCTAAATCCCGATGTGGATCAATATTTGTTTATATATTCTCTTATGGATATCTTAAATGTCATTTTCTTTATTCTATTACCAATCTTATTTTTCGCTTACAGCATTCTTTTTACTTGGGTTACTAGGAGGAAACAACTTTGATTCGAAAATGGATATGTATTGTAATTTGTTGCGTATATATAATTGGTTGTAGTCAGAGAATTCCTCTTGAGAAGGTCTCATTAATCCTGTTAATTGGCCTGGATAGAACCCCTAATGGAGATATAAAAGTCGGAACAAGCATACCACTCTTTCATCATAAACAGTCAAAAGGTACTATAGAACATTGGACACAAGCATCAACTGTATATACTGGATTCAGTAAGATAGATACAAAATTAACTGGCTTTATGACAGCTTCCAAAGCAGAAATCATTTTAATTGGGAAAAAATTAGCGCAAGAAGCAAATTGGTTGCAGGAGCTTGATTCTTCTTACCGTGATCCTTACGCTACCATTAATGCTAAAATAGTACTTGTAGATGGACCTGCAGAAGAAATTTTTAAAATTCACAAGCCTAGTAAACCATCACTTTCATCTTACATAAATGGTGTAATCGAATCCTCCATTCAAAATAACCAATCCGTCTCTTCTACAATTCAACAATTAATGAGAGAACAAAATGAAGAAGGAATGACGCAAACTGTTCCATTTATCAAAAAAACAAAGAATGAAATCGACACGGTAGGAATTGCATTTTTAAATCGCCAAGGGAGATACTTAACTCATATTCCTAAAAAAGATGTTAAATTTTTCAATCTTATAAATAAGCCAAAAAGTAACGGCCGAATGATACTACACCTTGGGCTTCCGCCTAAAAAATCAAACAAAAAAACAAACACTTCTATCTTCATACAGAATGCGACAAGGAAGGTAGATGTTACTTTTCAAAACGGAAAGTTTATATTTAATCTCGATATCAATGCCAATGTAGCTTTAATAGAAAAAACCAATCCGAATTTAATGAAAGGGCACTATGATAATAAAAAAAATATAAATAACTTAAAAAGTACTATTGAAAAAGAAATTAATAATAATTTAAAAAATATATTAAATGAGATTCAGCAGAATAAAATTGATCCAATTGGATTATCCCTATACGCTAGAGCCTTTCAATATAAAGAGTGGAAAAAAGTAAAAGGAGATTGGTTACAATCATTAGCAGAGGCTAAAATAAATGTAAAAACACACGTCAAAATAAAAGACACTGGGACCATTAGAAATTAGTCTTAGATTTAATAGCATTTCTCAAAGGAATCACATATTGTTCTAGTGATTCCTTTAAGAGAATAATGCCTCACTTTAACAAATTTATAACTATCCCCCTTCCGCAGCTACTCTACTAAAGCTCTTGCTTATATATCAAGTCTCTGGTTTACTTTTTCCAATGGTGATAAATTCCTGAACTGCTTATTCTATACATAAATAGCCTTTAGAATCATCTTTTCCGAACGATTAAAGGAGACTTTCTCTTTTATGCACCTTATCCTACCGGTCTTTAGTTTTCCTTTAATCAACGACAAGAACAAGTCTTTAAATTAGTACACTTTTTTATAAATTCACATAATTTTCAAGTATCAAAAACTCTACATGTTAATACTCGTTATATAATGTAATCAAGCCATAAGTAAGATAGTTTCCCTGTTACGAGTAATGAGATAGTCTGTTTCACCTTATTACATTATCTAAAAAAACTTGTAGAAATGCCTACAAGTTTTTTGCTTTCTTTATTCTCTTTAATATTGTAATTCCAAATCATATTTCCACCACAATATTTACTTTCTTAAAGATTTTCTGTCTTGTTCTTAATTTTGTCAAAATCCTTTTATAAATATAGAAAAAATATATGCTATTATGTTTTAAGAAACTATGCGTTCCCTTAACCCTGTATCCGACCCTGTATTTTTTACAGGGTCTTCGTTTATTTTATCTACTTTTATTTGGCTTATAATAGTTAATACCGACCCAATTTCAATTAAAATCGTTTAAATATTAATTAGGTTTGAAATGATATATCCCTTTTTTGACATTTAAAAATCTAATATTAGATTTTTAAATGTCAACTGCACTAAACTCAAGTTAACACTATACACATAGTGTTAACTTTCTTAATTGAATATTAATAATAGTAAGTATAAAGATTATCAATTTACTATATCTTACATTTATGTAAAAATAGATGTGTGTTAAGCTTTTTCAAAATCTTTCCCCTAATAAAGATTTGAAGTGGCATTTCATGATTCTCCTTACTGTTAATATGCCTTGAAAAAGAACCCAATAGGGTTCTTTTTCTTCTCATTAATTACTTATTTAACATACAAAAAAGACTGACAATTACTTGCATTCCTTTTTGCACCTTAATAGTTATTGAGAAACCCACATAGATAAAACTACAATATTACGCTTCATAAAAACATGTAAATTTTAAAGTCTTTTTCTAGCAACAGAAAAAGGGGCTGGGCTTGGTACTATGATTGCTTATAGTATTATTAAAGAGTTAAACGGAAATATAGAGATAGAGAGTAAATTAGGTAAAGGGAAACGCTTTTCTATTAGTATCCCTTGCTAATATGATAAAAATTTCCCGTTTAATTAATTTCATAAATGAATTTTAAGAATCCCGTCAGCTAGCTTACTTATTAATTATCTTAAATTCATGTGTGTTAATTAAAAATAATAAGGATCAGAGCTTATCTATTGTTACAGATACACTTTGATCCTTTAGTCTAATTCAATTAAACGCACTTAATATTTATAAATTTTCTTACATCGTGCTGAAATAATAGTTCATCGATTTTATCTCATTTACTGATTAGATTTATTTAATGTAAATTTAACATCTCTCGACTCTTAATTTATTATTCTCACTAGAGACATTGCCTGCAGTTGTTTTTTTCATTAAAGTACAGACCTTGTGCCATTCATTGAACAAGACAACTCTCCTTCTTTCTACTTCACTTCTACCGTATAATTCCCTGTTCCCCCACCATACTGATACACATGTAAATAATATTTTCCTGGATACGTGTAGTAACTTCCTACTAGCTTATTCCCTTCTTGCTGGGCATACGTAACATAATTATTTAAATCTGCTTCTGAATAAAGAACCCAGTTTACTCCGATATTATTTTCCTTCGTTACATTAATTTGTAGGTTTTTCGCCGTTTCTATATTAATTTCAAAGTAATCACTCGTGTCACCATTTCCTAAACTAGCACGTAAAACTTGATTCAATTGCAGTTTATTCGCTGTCTGGAATGAGTTATTTGGCTCTTTTTCTACACTGTTATCTTCTTTCTTTTGAACCGTTACATTCGTTGTAACCGTATTTGTTAATCCTTTGTCATCTGTTACTGTTAATTTTGCCGTATATGTTCCTTCTTTTGTATACACGTGAGTCGGATTTTGTTCATTACTTACAGTACCATCACCAAACTCCCATTTATAAGCAACAATTTTTCCATCTTCATCTTTTGATCCATCGCTTTTAAACGAAATTGCTTCATTTATATTTCCGCTATATGGACCATTTATAACCGCAACTGGTGCTTTATTCACAGTACCTTCTTCTGTATTCATACCGTGGAAGACAACATCATATTCAAACTGTCCTGATGCATTTACACGATAATTTACAAAATACGCTGTTACTGTTTTATAGCCTGTCCATTCTTTTGCACTTAAACGTTTTAACGTATCATTCACGTTTTGTGTAATTGTTTTCCAGTCTTCATATTCCCCTTTTGCAGTAGTACCTGTATACGTTCCTTGTAGTGTAAATGTATTAAAGAACTGTGATTTGTTTTTCTTAACTGATACATTACTTAATTTTGCTTCTGCTGTAATTTCTGCCGCAATATCTGAAACTGGTTTTGGTGCATGAGTTGCTAAATAATCATTTGATACTAATGGAACATTATATTTCTCACGGTTATCGACTAACATTTGCATATAATCTTGATACTCTTTATTTAAATTCGCATCTTTACTTAATGCAGAACGGTATGCATCATATGCTGTTACATCATTTTTTCTAATAAGATCATGAATTTTGTCAAACATATCATATCTCTTATTGTACATGTACGATTGTAAAGCGAAGGAATAATTATAGAAATCCCACGTTCCATACTTTGCATTTAACGTTCGCTCTGCCGTATAACGTTCTGCTGGATTTGAAGATATCCCTCCTATAATACTCTTTCTCGGTACAACATTATCTGTTCTCGTTGCCCCTGCAAAAAACTCCGCATTCCCTTCTTCAAACCAAGATAATCTCTCATTCTCATACATCTTACCTTGTCCCCAAAGTCCTGGTACTTCATATCTACCTTGCAAGTAATGCGTGAACTCGTGTCGGAACAATTCTTCTAAACTATAAATACTTTCTTCTGGCGTACGCTCATAAGTAAAGAACGTACCTGTTCCTTCTATATAAAGGCCACCGTTATTCGTTTCATATCCGTATAATTGACGATTAAATTGATACTCAGCTGGACTATTATAAATAACCATCGTTAATACATCATCAGGATTTCCTTTTTCTAAAGGTTGATCACTTTCAACCGTACGATGGAATTGTGCCTTCACTTCTTTTGCCGCCCAATATAGACGTTTTACTTTTTCTTCTGTCACTTTATCTCCAGCTTTTAAAACAATTGCACCATCATCAAACGTATACGTTTTCGGCAAATATTTTTTCTTCCCATCTTCTCGTATTTGATCTAAATTAACAACATTTCCATTTGCATCTTTCCCGCCATAATTCGTCGCGATTTGCTCAGCCGCTACGAAATATTGCTCTCCTAAATACGGATACATTTTCATCGCGTCTGTTACAACTTGCAATCCTTTCGTTCCTGTACTATGGAACGTACCAAGTCTACCTGTATAATAAATACCATTATTAATTAACCAACCATTCTTCGCCGTCACCGTTCCAATTAAGGCAAAACGACTTAATTCATTAATATAGCTATCAATTTTTTGGTACCATACTGTATCTTTCGGTGCCTTTCTCGTATCGTATAAATACGATTGAATGTCGTAATCCACACCTTGCATAATATCGTAAATCGCATTTCCAGCTGATAGATTGTCTACCAATGTAGAAAAATTATCATTATATTGTTTAAAAATCTTTGCAGCTGATGTTATCGTTTCCACATCACTCGAAGCATTTCCTATTAATTTTCCGTATGATGATACAACTCTATTTTGTTCTAACGTACCGAGTTTGAAATTCGGGTTATTCGCAATCGTTTTTAATGCAGGTAAGCATTTATCATGATAGCTCCGCTCATTTAGTTTACTTAATTCTGTATGATAAAATCCTAAATAAAATCCTGATCGTAATACCTCTACTAAAGTTTCAATCCCTTTTGAATCATCCTTCGTATAAGCTTGTCCTTGCTGCTTCAATTTATCAATAATTGCCTGCATCCTACTATCATTTTGATAGAATGCAAGGCTATCCTTATTAAATTGAAATAGACCCGTAATTTGCTCCCAATCAATTGTTACAAGTAAATCTACTAACTGCTGATTACTTAATTGATTTAATTCAGCAATTGTATAAGTTTTCGCTGCAGCTAATTGCTTACTTTCTTTTTTCACTTCAGGCGGTCTTTGCGACAAATCAGCAAATTGTAGCCTTTTCTCAAAAGACTTATTTTCAAGCACTTTTGATGAATGAGCTAATTCTTGCACTGGTAATTGTACACCAACTGGCTCCATTTTGAGCACATTCCGATAAGAAACTTGCTCTCCCTTTGTACTTTCTGCCAATGCGCTCCCTTGGAAACTCCCTAACATTAAACTAGCAAAACTTACCCCTACTAACACTTTTTTTGAATAGCCTTTCATGCTCTCCCCTACCTTACATTTTTTAGTGTTCCGCACCATTATTTTACTATTCTTACTTTTTATTCTGTATTGAGAAAAAATAAGGGAACGTTCACACATGTATCCATGCCTAGCAAAATTAACACTTGACTTTATGTGAATTTTATATCAAAAAAAGATAGATAATAGCGAAATTCCTGCTACATCTATCCTCGTTTTCAACGCTATGATTTTAACTTTATAAACGTAACTTCCGGTAATGTTTGCATATGCTGAATAAATTCATTCTTTTCTTCTGACGATATATTTTTCAGCTGCATCCCTACCTTATAAACTATTTCTGTACCTTGCTGTAAAGCTTCTACTTCATATGAAAGTATTGGAATACCTTTCACTTGTAGCGTTTCTACTATTTGTTGTACCGCTTCATGTTTATTTATACACATTTGCACTGTTATATTTTGCGGAAATAAAAATTGCACCTTAAAAATACGACTCACAATCTCTAAACCAATTAAAACGAGAATTGTCGCTCCAATCCCTACTACATACATGCCAGCACCAATTGCTAATCCAATTCCGGCTGTAGCCCATAAACCAGCTGCTGTCGTTAATCCTTTCACCGCCTGCTTTTGTATAATAATTGTACCTGCACCTAAAAACCCTACACCACTAACAACTTGCGCTGCAATACGGCTCGGATCAAGAGCCATATGTTCCTCATTCATAATATCTGAAAAGGCATATTTTGAAACGACCATTATTAAAGCACTTCCTACCGCTACTAGGAAATGTGTTTTTAATCCCGCCTCTTTTGATCGAATTTCCCTTTCAATACCAATTATTGCTCCTAACAAACCCGCAACACCGATTCGTATAATTAGATCAACATCTACACTCACGAGTCCTTCCCCCTTTCGTTCATTATAGATAGATAGAACAAAAATTATCACACACATCTATTTATCGATATAAAAGCTTTTCATTAAAATATACTTAATATCCCAGGTGATTTATGTTAATATTTTTAATATTAACATAAATCGAATTCAACCTACTTTTTATACGAAAAACCATAAACTGTACTTTCCATTTAAAAACGAGATATGGATTGCATAAAATGAGGTTGAGAAAGTTTAGAAAACGCTTTCATTTTGTATCATAACTTTTTTAAAATACTACATAAACAAAGGGGATTACCAACAATGAACGTCTCTTTACTAACACCTACTACCAATTTACAAGAAGAATACTTAGATTTTTATAAAGAATGGAAAGATAGCGGTGAAACGATGATTCCATGGGTTATCTCAAAAGATCCATCTAATTTCACGGCAATGATTCAAGAACTTCACGATGCGCATAACGGCATAAATCTTCCTAAATCTTGGGTACCAAACTCTACATATTGGCTCGTCACAGATGAAAATAAAATTGTAGGGGCTGTTAATATACGTCATAGTTTAACCGAACATTTATTTAACGCGGGAGGTCATATTGGTTATGGCATTCGCCCCTCTGAAAGAAGAAAAGGTTATGCTACGAAGTTATTAGAATTATCGCTAGAAAAAACGAAGGAATTAAACATCGAGAAAGTACTTGTCGTTTGCGACGAAGTAAATACTGCTTCTGAAAAAACAATTTTACATAACGGTGGGCTTCGTGATGATGATTTCACTGAAGAAGATGGAAATGTAGTAAGAAGGTTTTGGATTGATCTATGAAAAAGTCATCCAATGAAAATAATCTTATTATAGAGAAATATAGTAGAAGTAACGAGCTAAAAATAAAACAACTTATTGATTTATATAATGAAGACTCTTATCTATTTAACTTATTACGAGATAGTAAAACAAAATGTGCGCATGTTGCCTGCTATAAAAAAGATGTAGTAGGCATCTTTTTCACCTGGAACAGTAGCTTCCATCCATACTGCACATACTTTCGAATATATACGAACCCTTTCTATTCAGAGCTACACATAGAACAATTTTTATTAAACGAGATTCTAAAACGAGAAAACTTCAAATTACCATTACAAACCTCTATATGGGAAACATCAGCTCATTTAAAAGCCTATTATGAAGAGCATAATTTTACGGAAATTCGAAGAACATATATGCCGATATTAGACGTACAAAAAATCATCCCTATCGATACAATGCTTCATTCAAATTATGATGTACAAAGCTTATCAAACATCTTGTCTAATAATAGCTTCTTTGAAAAGCTAGCTCACTTAGTAAAAACAAATTATGAGGATACTCACTTAGCAAATCCGGTTGCCTCATACCCGCTCGAAATTGGGAAAGAACAGATCTTAGCTGATGACGCATTACTAGATGGGAGCTTTGTAATGATAAATGAAGAGAATGAAATTATTGCGTACTCTTTCCTCCATACATCAGAAAAGACTAATACAGTAGAACTAGGATGGTGTGGGACTCACACTACAGAAAAGTTATCCTTACTGAAACTACTCGTTTTCAAACAAGCTATGTATGCAAGTACACACGGTTATTCTTTCATTCAAGGTGAATTCGATTCAACGAGTATATATGCAATGGAAATATTAAAATCCTTTCCTTTCAATCCTTGTGCTACTTGGATTACATATCAAAAAGAAGTCGGAAAGTGATTATACACCTTCCGACTTCTTTTATGCTGTTTCTATTTCAAACTGCACTGTAATACCGCTAGGATCTACTACTGTAAATCCGTTTGTATTTTCGTTTACTTTATGTTGTTTTTCTATTAATCTTTCTTTCACTTCATCTAACGCTTCTTTATGCGGTAATACAATTGTATACACTTTAAGTCCAGTTGCATGTGCGGGTGGGTGCGGATTATTTACTCCGTTCCACGTATTTGCACCTATATGGTGATGATATCCTCCTGCTGAAATGAATAAGCAGTCATCTTCGCGTTGTTGCACTTCAAATCCTACTGTCTCCACATAAAACTCGTGTGACTTCTCTACATCAGCTATTCGTAAATGTACGTGCCCAACGACAGTATTAGCAGGTAATCCATCAGCCTCATAATCAACGAGTGTTGCCAGTTCTTTTAAATCTAGCGGGGTACTTCCTCCTGGTCCTTCTCCCCATTGATCACGCGGACGGTCTGCATAAATTTCAATACCATTTCCCTCTAAATCTTGTAAATAAAACGCTTCGCTATACGTATGATCACTTGCACTATTAAACCTTGAAATTGGTAAAATTTCATTAGAATATGTATAACGCCCTTCTTGTTCAGCTGGGCTATCAATTACATTCTTATTACGAATCACTCCAAATAACACCGAAGCAAAAGCTTCACGAGTCGGAACTAAAAAGGCTACATGATATATACCAGTCGTACGCGGCTCTTGCAGCACCCCCTCCTCTAACTTTTCAAGAACAAGTAACGTGCTCTTTCCACCTTTTCCTGATAAATATGCTTTATTCGCCTCTTTCTTAATTACTTCTAAGCCTACTACATTCTCATAAAAAGCAATTTGACGCTCTAAATCTTGCACTTTAAATTCAACATGACCAATACGTGTTTGCGGATGAATTTGTATCATGAATAACTCCATCTCCTTATCCCAATATTTTTCCATTACATATTACCGTTACTTTGAAGGATACAACTAAAACCATCCTATGTAAATAAGAAAAGTCAGAATTTATACACATTTTTATTTTCATAATAAAAAAGTCACCTCTTCTAACTTTCAGAAAAGGTGACTTTATAACTCTTATTTCATTTTATGTACTTCAGCAACTAACTTTCCGCCCTGAATACCCATATAAAGTTTCACAGGTGCATCATTCGTGTTTTCAAACACTAAGTCTAAGTATGGATATGCAATTGTAGCATCTCTTCCTTGTGGAACGTAACCTACAGTTTTAGAATGTGTTGTTCTCTCTACCATTTTCAAACCAGCTTGATCTGCTGCATTGTATAATGTTGATGATGTTTGACAAACACCGCCGCCATATCCATCTACTAATTTACCATCTACAATTTCTTTTCCTAGTTGATACCCTTTATCCGGCGTTGTATCACCAATTAATGCATTGAAAGAGAAACTGTCTCCTTTTGCTAATACAACTCCATTTATGCTCGCTGCTGACAAACGGATATTCTCAATACGGCCACCTGCTGAGCCACCTAAATTCGTTTCATATCTACCAATTACCGTACCACTTCCTTGCGCATCACTTAGTGTTGCAGTAGGCTTTTTCTCAACAATAGGTAATTGATATGAAGAATCCCACATACCAACGTTTAATAATTTATCTACTAATTCTTTTTCCATTAATTCATAAGAAGGTTTTCCTTCCTGCCAACTTCCATCAGATGCTAAACGTGAAGGAACCATCTTTTTGTCAACGTTTTTACCAACTTCCTTAGCAACCTTCGTTACCGATTTTTTAAATTTTGCTTCGTCTTCAAAATAACCTAGACCCGATAAATCTAGCTTTTTCACTTCCGTACCAGTTCGACCATCCACTAAACTAATAGAATCCTGTACCTCTGCTTTAGCCTCTACCGTGTGTCCACCAATATCACTTACTAATGCAACATCACTTACTTTTGCACCACAGCCACTCACTATAGCTACACATAACACCCCAACTAATATACCCTTTACTTTACGGAACAATATACTCTCCCCTTTTTCCCAATATTACTTTTATGTATTATTTCATTTTTATGTATGTTTTGTTACAATCATTTTACAATATATTTATAAATTGTTACAAGTTATTTTTTACTCTATATAAATTACTCTTTTCTTTTCCAAATGTCTATACATATTTACATAAAAGTTTGAGTTTGATAGAATTGTAACCTTTACGTAACCTCTCCCTATTATCCAGTATATACCATAAAACAAACAGAATACAAATGTAAAAACTCCATATTCTTATTTATAAAGAAACATCCTGTGAACATAAATAGGTATTTGCCGTGCCACACTCCGCTTTTACACATACATTATGGTGAATTAACCTATTTAAAAGAAATGGAGGATGTTTTTATGTACCCCTACAATCCATACGATCCATATAACCAACATGGTTATCAGCCTCAATATGATTTACAAGCACAATACCAACAATATATAGATCCAGAAGAACAAGTTAATCCATATGATCAAAATCGACAATTCCAACTTCCAATCTCTTTTCCTGGTACTGGAAACCGTCAACTAGAAAGACGCGTAAATGAGCTTGAGCAAAGAGTACGTCAATTAGAAAACACGGTTGAGCGTCATACACGTAGATTAAACCGCTTAAACCAACGTTTACGTACAGTAGAAAATAGACTGAACATTCCATTTTCAGCATTAGAAGACGGATTTTAATTTCAAAGATAAAGAATATGTGAAGGAAGGGGCTCCCCCTTCCTTATATAAATTGACGAAAGTTTTTTCCATCTCTATACTGATAAGAGTTAATGAAATGAAACAAGGTGATAAATATGGATTTTGAAATAAATTATCTTTCCTTTTATGTTGTACAAGTAGAAGGAAAAGGTGAAGCTGTTGATAAACGCTACAAACATTTTCAAACATTAGACGCTGAAGAATATGAAGATAGCTCCTTAAAAGAATTTTTGAATGGTGAATTATTAAAAATTTCAAAGCGAAAAGTAGAACGTCATGCAAAAACAGAACAAGCTCCGACAAAGATCGGTCGCTTCATTGTAGAAGAAGGACACGAACTTGATTCAAACCCTCATTACAACCTATTTAATCGCATTCGCTTTGCAGAAACAAAGGAAAACTTCAAAGATATGAGCGAACCTCTCGTTTATACATACCTTGACACAAGTGCTGTACGCGGTGGTGTATTTTTAATTGCGCAAGCAAAACTACGCAAATACTTTGATGATCCATTCGTTTTCGTTATGAAATGTGACTTTGAACCGAAAGTTGCTTCAATTTCAGATGAATCTACACTAATTCGTAACGTTGAAATGGCCATAACAACAAAAAATATGAAATCTATCCAATATCCGTACATGCCTGAAGAAGGTATGGTCGAAGTGGGTGAATTAAAAATTCACCAAGCATCACACGCCCGCTACTTTGAAGACTTCTTAAAATTCGTCGAGTACGAACGCTCTATGCCTGAAATTATGAAAACACAAGTAATGGACATGGTATATGACCAAATTGAAGATGTATTTGAAGAAGGTACGGAAGAACGTGAACAATTCGACCAAGCGATGGAAGTATGGGCTGCCAGTCCGAAACGTGAAATTATGGAACAATTTTCAACCGAAGAAGTAATGGAAGCTACCGCTCAAATCGTCGAGCATGCTCCTGAAGTGGAATTAAAGCTAAAAGCAGACCATATCTCTGTAAAGGCCCTGCTTGCTGATTTCGGGGATCAAATACATATCGCAAAGGTAAATGACCGATACGTATTAATGATTGAAGCTGATACACTTACGTTTGAGAAAGGCTTCTCTCCAATTGAGTTTCTGAAGCCGGATGAGTTACAAGATGTGATTGAGCGTATTGAGAATAAGCAGCAGTATAGCTATAGTCCAGGAGAAATTGAATAGAACAATACAAAAAGACAATGACGGGTTACACCATCATTGTCTTTTTATTATCGAAAACATTTTGTATCAAGAACATATCCGTATTGTATGATCCGGTATTTTTTCAAATGAAGCACCGTCTCTCAATGGATTTGAATCTTTTAAACCAATGTCATGTATAATAAACACTTCATCTCAAAAACTGCTAATTTTTAATGATTGTACGGCATTCCGCAAGAACAGCGATGCGAACCAAATAATAAGTTATAAGAAGCAGGAAATTCTTGATTTACACGTTGTACTTCTCGTGCAAACTCTTCTTCGTCTTTCGGTACTCGAATGAGCGCATCTGCTTTTTCTTGTGTGTCTATATTGGCTCCAGGCGGTACAAATCTGTTCGCCGAAACACGCACACCGTTTGTTACTACTGCATTGTATGAAATAACTGTGCCTTCTCCAATAATCGCATTGTACACAATTGCTTTAAAACCGACGAACACCTTATTCCCTATATAACAAGGGCCATGAATGAGGGCGCCATGCGCAACACTTACTTTTTTCCCAATATAAATCGAATACTTTTTATCATCAACAAGAACAAATTTATTCAATAAACCATGTAAGATAACTCCATCCTGCAGATTTGTATTTGAACTAATATAAAATGGAGTTCCTTCATCCGCACGAATGCTTACATTAGGAGCTACATATACGTTATCTTTTATTCTCACATCTCCTATTACACTAGAAAAAGGACTTATAAAAGCTGTTTTATCAATTTTTGGGTAACGTTTAATCGGATTAAATGAAGTGATTGGATTAGGGCTGATAAAGGGAGCAAATGACTGCTGATGACTCCTACAATTTCTTTTCGTCAAAAAAACATCTCCTTTAAAATCATATATAGCATTTTATGTTCGCCCTGCTATTTTGGAGACAAGTTGTTAAAAGATTAATAGCATTCTTGCTAGTTGATTCAAAAGACCTCTCTCCAATTGAGTTTCTGAAGCCGGATGAATTGCAAAATGTGATTGAATGAATTGAGAATAAGCAGCAGTATTCTTATAATCCGAATGGGATTGAATAAATCCTTCCATATCCCTATTTTTACTGAGCGCTTTTAATAAGTACCCTTTTATTTAAAACTTAGTTGATATTTATTTAAAAAACCGATTCTACTAAGAATCGGTTTTTCTGATTTATAACAAAATATGCTTTTTTTGATCCAAAAGGACATTTGTTGAAGAATCAAGTAGATTCCTTATTTACTTCAATATTTCTAGTTGAACAAGTCCATCTATAAGTTTTTTGTGTTTTCTTTTAGTCACTATGTATGTTGTTAAAATGAAAATTTCACTTTACTACCTCAAATTTATTGTACTCGTAAAAAGATAATTGAAAACGATATTCTGGATGCTCTCTCACCCAATCGTAAGCTTCTTCTAAAATATCCATTTTGTTTTGTAAGTCATTCAGCTCACTACATTCGTCCCTTTTCTGCTTGCACAGAGGGCAGAATCCATTCACTATTTCGGCACTCGTCGCCCTAATAGTTTTACTTTCTAAGTCAACTACTAGACGAAGAAGTAGAGAATGCTCTTCTTTTGTAGTCACGGTCATTTCAGCAATCCCATCCTCATTCCAAAAGACTCCATTTAATTCCATCTGTACGTTGACGTCTTTGATATCCAAGTCTATCACTATCACACCTCCCTTGTATAAAACTCTTACCTTACTCTTCGATTTTAATCTTTAATACACCATAATTTAAAGATATATTAAGCGTTTTCCAATTTTTCTTCTTTGCTATGAAAAGAAGTGTAATTAGTGCTAATAATGCGGTAAATATTATCCCAAAAACTAAAACTGTTAAAATGGTAAAGATTGCTTCCATTTAACTCTACCCTCTTTCATTACTATGGGCGCTCATTAAAATATTTTAAAATTCTTACCACATCTTAATTTTCAAAGCAATTATAATGGCCCAATCACAACAAATCCATTCCTATTTTAATATGAATACTTTATTTATCCCTCAACACAATGACGTAAAATTTATGTAGATAGAAGTAGAGGAGAATGTCATTTAACCTCTACATTCTCCTCCATCTCAGCCAAATGCCTAATCAGCCTTTCCGCCTTTCTAACCGCCGTAGGAAAATGCTTTTTCAACATTTCTATTGTAGATTCGCTTATATAGTATCTTTCCGTTATATTTTCCCACGTGTCACTACTTTCAAATGTACTCCAAACGAAAGGACGCTCTGTATTTTTTCTCATTTCTTTAAATACCCATTTTCGCATCTTTTTTTTCGCTTTTTCTGTTAGTTTTCCGTTCTCTACAAGTTCAAGTTCACCATGTCTTTTGTACCGTTTATGAATATCTCTCTCGCTATATACTTTAAGAAGTATCTTGGCTGTATTTTCAGCATCTGCTAAAGCTCGGTGTTGCTTCCCTTCCCATGTTAAACCGAGCTGTTCTACTGCAAATTGTAAACTTGGTGTATTCTCAAATAATTCTTCATACGCTTGGAAAACAAATTTCTGTAAATCAAATTTCCTCTCTTTTTCCATACATGGGCATTCTACACCGTGTAACGTACAATCATGAGATAGAAAACGATAATCTTCTCTTCCCCACGAAACAAATAGAGAGTCTTCTCCGATAAACTGAATAAATTTCTCTATAATTTGCGGGAATTTCTCCACACCAATTAAATCTTCCTTTGTAATTCCCGTTAATTTTGTCGTATGCCGAGTAAGACGTGCACTCGGTTTTACTAACTCTGAAAATTCTCCAATTACCTTCATTGTACTTACTTCTATTTTTACAGCTCCGATATCAACTATCTCTGACGGATCTTCTGATTTATACGGCCTAAAATTTCTCTCTATATCAAACACAATAAAATGTGTAGCGTTTTCCAATTTATTTACCTCTTTCTACATTCCTTTTCACACACATACTCTATTTTCAGTATTTATTTATTCATTCATGCACTTTATGCATGAAATACTTCGTCTAAAAAACGAAAATTCAATCTCATTATGCTATGTACATGGGAGGCTATTCAATAAAAAATGCAAAAAAAAAGAAGGGCAAGCCCTTCTTTTTTCCATAATTACTTCTTGTTAACGTTTGTAGCTTGAGGTCCACGGTTACCTTGTTCTACTTCGAAAGTAACTTCTTGACCTTCTTCTAAAGTTTTGAAGCCGTCGCCTTGGATAGCTGAGAAATGAACGAATACGTCTTCTCCGCCTTCAACTTCGATGAAACCGAAACCTTTTTCTGAGTTAAACCATTTTACTTTACCGTTTTGCATTTAAAAAATCCTCCTACAATGTACCTATATGTACATATTCATTTTCAACCACTTTACAATAATACTTCAGACATTAAAAAACTGCAACCCCCAGAGGAGATTTAACATTGCTATCCTCCTCGGAAGTTACAGCTCATTTAAATCTCTATATTATTAAAAGTAAAATGGTTTAGATATAATATATCATATCACTATAATAAAAGCAAAGTTTTTTTGCTATATAACTTTTTTCTTCCGCTGCATTGCTTTTGATTCACCTGATCCAGCTACAACATAGCCCTCTTTTTGGTTAACAATGCGCCAGCCATGCCCTTTAACTGAGTCACATACTGTAACAAGTCCTTCTTCTAGTAGTACACGACAAACCGTACTAATTCCCACCTTATTTTGCGTTGACGTTGTATATAGCACATGTTGATCTACACTTAAGGCTAAATAGCTACTTGCTTTCTGCTCACTTTGACATGTGTGCCAATATATTTTTTCACTATCAATACTTTCATCTATTTTACAAAAAGAAATATTCCCGCTACTCCCTTTGCACGACCCACTGGCTGCTACTATATAAGAATTGTGTAAAGTCAACGCTGAGATCATCTGATTCATCACGATCTTAATCCTCTTTAATTTACGTGTCTCCAAATTAAAGAGCCAAACACCACCATATTTAGCATGTATTTTCGTACCGATAAATAAGTAATGTTTATATAAAAATAACGATCGAATAGATGGTGCCTCGCCACCATACTCAAGAAATGGATGAATGGTTTCCCATGTCGAACCAAAATCATTCGAATGATACAACGTTTTATCTCCATGAGCAATGACAGTTCCTTGTACATTACTACACACATTCCAACTCGTTGCTTTTGTTGGAAAACGCTGCACCGTCCAGTTCTTTCCACCATTCATACTACGAATAAAAATCCCTTCGTCCCCTACACCATACACTACATTATCCTCGCTATGTAAATCCCTAATTCGTTTTTGAAAACCATTTAAAATTTGTTTCCATTCTCCGTCTTGTTCAATAAATAAGCCATTATATGTAGTAGCTAACATAAGTTTTCCATCTCTTAACTTTGTGATAGCGGTCGCACTTAGCATTGTCTCCACGTTGACACTCCCATTCTTAGAACTTCTCAGCAAATGCAATTGCAAAATTACTGCATTTTTCAACATCCTCTTCATCTTCTGGAGCTAGTTCAATTTTCAACCCTTCTTGTACAAGCTCTGCACCGCGTTCTACAAGTTTCTCTTCAAATATCGTTACCGCTTCACAAAACAGTTCATACGCCGTATCCCCTGATCCGAATACCGCTACTTTTTTCCCTGATAAATCTATATTATCCAAGTCATCATGGAAATCTTCCGCTTCAAATGGTAGTTCACCATCGCCCCACGTATAAGATCCTAAAATAATTCCATCATAGACTAACAATTCTTCTGCATCCATGCCTTCCATTTCTTGTAATACTACTTCATGATCAAAAGCATCTAAACTAACTTTAATTAAATCAGCAATACTCTCTGTATTTCCTGACATACTTGCATAAGCTATTAAAATTTTCGCCACTTCGGCATCCCCCTCTTACAATAAATGATTCTCATTCTCATTATATTAATAATGATAATCAATTTCAATTATATTTTTTATTATTTCCGTTTACTTCATACAAAAAAGCACAGATGACTATACAATCATCTGTGCTTTTTTATTACTTTTTAAAAATACCAAACGGCTTTCCAACTGGTAAAACAACTTTTCCGAAGTGTGTATTTAACACTGCTGCTGCTGAACCATAGAAAGAGAATAATGAAATAAGAAGTTCAGAATATGCTGCTAAATTATGCATGGCATGCGGCATAACACCTAAAGTACTTAATGAAAGACCGATAAATAAGAAATCAATAAGGACGAAAATCATAAATAATACTTTATGTGTTTCCATTGCACCAATTGTCATAAAGATTGTAAAAATCAAATATCCGATAAAGGCTACCCCAAGCTGTTTTGAATCTGCAGCTTGTGCTAATTTTTCGCCAAATACTCCAAGTTGAATTAACCAAGTCATTCCAACACCTAACCAAAATAGGCCGTATGCACCGAATGCTGTTGTACCGAACGTATTGTTATGCTTTGCATCGTGAATGCACGCAAAGATTTGTGCGAATCCTCCTAAAAAGATTGCCCATGGTAATACAAGTGAAACGCCATCTGTTAAGCCTAACTTTTGAGATGATGCTACAAGTGTTACCATCGCTAATCCAAATAGACCAATTCCAGATGGATCTGCTGTTGTCATTTTCACATGATGTGTAGTAGTTTGATTGCTCATATAAACCTCCTGATTATAAACATACTCGAATACAATACTTAAATCAGAAGACTATGTCAATGGTTTTTTTTGTATGTTGTCAGACCTTACATTTTGTAATGATTGAAAATACTTCCGACCACTTCATACGGTTTTATATTCACTTTTTTCAACTCATGTATCGGCAACCACAATGGAATATAAATCCCTCTATCTTTCAGCTCGAATTCCTCAGCTTCACCACTTCCGAAAACTCCATCTGTAATATAGGCATTATAATAATACTCCGTACCCTTATACTCCACCGTTGCAATTAGATGCTCCACTTCTATATGTACCCCTAACTCTTCATATACCTCTCGCTTCGTTGCTTCTTCAGGTGTTTCTCCTTTTTCAATTCCTCCGCCTGGAAAAACATAATATGTTTCCCCTTCTCGAATACGTTTTATAAGAGCAATTTTCCCTTCCTGCACAATGATAGCCGCGCCGCGATTTCTTATCATTTTATTCCCTCAATACCAATCGCAACTGTTCCCCACTTTTGTTCTTGTTCTTTCGTATATATTTTGTATGTATTTTCTAGCATCTCCTCCAAACTATCATTTTCACAATCCAATAATTTTTTATCAATTTGTTCGTACATTGCTTTAAAACTTTCGTATCGTTTTATTTCCGTTACTTTTACAGTCATCGTTGCTGACGTCGTAAGGTTCGTAAATACAATATGATCTCCTTGTTTTATAAGCTGACGTTTTGTATCGTATAAACGTACTTCATATACTTTTTGTCCTGATTGAATTGATTGAAAAGGTTTATTATATAACCCCATTTCGTATATCATTCATTCCACTCCTTTTTTATTCGTTGCATCTACTACTATATTTGTGCATTACCAATTCATACAACACAGTTCGACTTATTCTAAGTTGCATATAATGTTCCATATCCATTACTTGCTTTAGAAAGGATGCTAAAATTGGTATGTTATATTTAAATCAAAATCCTGAATATAATAAATATGATATCGGTGATTATACTTACAGTAAAGTAGGTCCAACTATTTTTTCTTGGAATGATGAAACAAAATTAAAAATAGGTAAGTTTTGTTCATTAGGAGAAGAAGTCGTGTTCATACTTGGTGGTGAACATCGCGCAGACTGGATAACGACTTACCCATTTAATGCACTTTTTGATGAAGGAGCACATATTACTGGTCACCCTTCTTCAAAAGGTGATATCGTAGTCGGCAATGATGTATGGATTGGTTATCAATCCTGCATTTTATCTGGTGTTACGATTGGTAACGGTGCCATTATTGGTGCAAAGAGTGTGGTTACAAAAGATGTACCACCATATGCAATTGTAGCTGGTAATCCTGCAAAATTTGTTCGATATCGTTTCCCACAGGAAATCATTGAAAAACTAGAAAATCTCGCATGGTGGGACTGGGATATTTCTGTTATAAAGGGAGCCATTCCATTTCTACTTTCCAACAAAATTAACGAGTTTTTTACCTCGCCCGAAAATGAATCTATTTGATCAATTCACATAAAAAGAGCACCCCGTTCTTCCAGGATGCTCTTTTTTGTTTTATTTTTTATGCCCGTTCAACTGATTACACGGAGAACATTGAAACGGAATTATATCTAAGCAATTAAAGTTTGTTTCACAAATTTGTTCGATTGTTGGGACAAACGGTATGACAACAATATTACTTTCTATTATTTGTGTAACAGGTGGTAACACTGTACCTACTTGGTGTTCGAAACGGATACTCGCTTGATTTATATAATTCCCTGAACCGCTTGGTGCACTCTCCACTACTACTTGGAACGAAACTGTCCGTGCTTCACCTGGATTTAAACTTCCTATAAGAAATCCTGATACTGGGTTTACATTTGGCACTGGCGTATTATCAACCGTTACACTTCCAATGACAAATCGAACACTACTATCTAACATATCTTGAAAACGAATATTTTGTATGACAGTATCCCCCGTATTCGTAATAACTGTCGTAAACGTAATAACATCGCCTATCGTTGCTGTTTGATGATCTGCCGTTTTTACGACTGTCGTTGAAACATTTTGAGGAATAAATGGGATAACAACTGTGTTACTATCAGCTTCAACTACTACAGGCGGTTCATTTGGATTCACAGTTGCAAATCCATTCGCTGTAGCAGTATTTGTAACTAAATTATTTATTTGTCCTCCTGTTATTACAACTTGGAAATTAATAATTGCTGCATCATTTGGCTGAAAATCACCTAACGGAATACCAGTATTCGGATTAGCAAATGGAAGAGGTACATCATTTACTGTTACTGTGCCATTTATAAATAACGTATTCGGATCAATGATATCTGTTAAAACAATATTCGTCACAGGAACTGTACTGTCATTAATAACAGCAATTCCGTAAGTGACAACATCTCCTACCATCGCTACTTCAAAATCCGCTCCTTTTGCAACAAATAAAATTGCAGTATTTACCGTTACAATAACAGTATTACTCGTGTCCATTACTGTAATTGGCGGCTCTCCTGGTACTAAAATATACTCTGCTAACGCTCCAGCAACGTTTACTACTGTACCACCATCTGGGAAACTTGTAATCGTAGCTTCATACGTTACAAGTACAGTCTCACCAACCGGAATATCTGGTATCGTAAATCCAACCTGCGGATTTAACCCCGGCTGCGGAACTCCATTTATCGTTACACTATTTGCGACGAAATCAGCTTCTTGAGATAACACATCTATAAATTGAACATTCATCGCATCAGCAGTACCGGTATTTAATATACGAACAGTATACGTTACTGTTTCTCCTACTCCAACAATTGGATGATCTACTTCTTTCAGCATATCTAAACTACCTCTATTTACTGGCGTGACTGTCGTATTACTTAAATTCGTAATTGTAAACGGAGGTTCTCCTGGAATCAATACGAAATCACCCGTTACACTCGCCGAATTCATAATACTATTAGAAGGTGGTATTGCGATTACAGTTACTTCGAACGTTATTAATACGCCATTTCCAACTGCGAGATCAGGTAATGAAAAGCCTACAAAAGGATCTAAACCTACTTGCGGAATCCCATTTATCTGTACACTTCCAGGAATGAATTCTAAACCAGGCGATGGAACGTCAATAAACTGAACATTCGTCGCTGTTACCGTTCCCGTATTTGTAACTTGCACACTATACGTTAACGTATCTCCTAATCGTGTTGCTTGCTTATTCACGGTTTTTATAACATTAAATCGTCCTCTATTTACCCTTGTTATTGTCGTATTACTCGGTTCAGTTACTACAACCGGTGGCTCTCCTGGTACTAAAGTAAAGCTTCCTGTTATATTTGCAACGTTCGTGATTGTTCCTGATGACGGGATGTTTATAACTGTCGCTTGAAACGTCACTATAACCGTTTCCCCAACGAATATATCTCCAACTCCAAAGCCAGTAATCGGATTTAAGTTTGGTTGCAGGGCTCCATTTACCGTTACACTATTTGGTACAAATGACGCTCCTGCTGAAATCGTATCAATAAATTGAACATTATTTGCTGTTACTGTTCCTGTATTCGTTATTTGCACTGTATACGTTAATACGTCCCCCACTAGAGTAGCTGCTCTATTTACTTGTTTAATAATAGTAAAGCTTCCTCTATTTACAGTTGTTAGCGTTGTGTTACTTGGCTGATTCACTACAACTGGTGGTTCTCCTGGTACTAATATAAAATTTCCTGTAACATTCGCCGTATTAGCTATTGTTCCGTTTGATGGGACACTGACAACGGTTACTTGGAATGTGACTTCTACACTTCCTCCTGGGTTTATATCTGGAAGCGGGAATCCATTATTAGGATCTAATCCAGGTTGTAGCACACCATCTATCGTTACACTATCCGGTACCAATGTTATTGAGGACGGTAATACATCACTATATTGAACATTCGTCGCTATCACTGTTCCCGTATTTTGAACTACTGTTGTATATGTGATTGTATCGCCTACTGCAACAATTGGCTGACTTACTGATTTTAAAACGTTGAATCCAGGTTCATTGATTTCTGTTAATGTCGTATTACTTGTTGTCGTTTCAGTAATAGGCGGCTCTGTTTCACTTACAGCAAATGTAGCCGTAACATCTACAAAGTTTACAACTGTTCCCCCTTGAGGAATACTCGTTACCATCTCTTGATATGTGACAAGCACAAAATCATCTACAGGTATATCGGGAACTGTAAAGCCTATAAACGGATCTAATCCAGGTTCCGGTACGCCGTTTATACTCACACTTCCTGGTACAAACGCTACACCACTCGTACTTGAATCAAGAAATTGAACATTCGTTGCCGGCACTGTTCCAAAGTTAAAAATTAGGACATCATAAGTTAATATTTCTCCAACTGTCGCCGCCTCTTTATCTACTATTTTTACTGGGAAAATTGAAGCTATATTAATTGTCGTAACGACTAAATTCGTTAATAGCGTTTGCGTAATCGGTGGCTCTTGCGGATTCGGTTGTGAAGTAAATGTAACGTCAGCATCATTTAATATGACTTCATTATCTGGAATTTCCGTAATGGTCACTTGGAACGTTACAGAAATACTCGCACCAGCATTTAATAACGGACTAACTGTAAAGCCTATTTCTGGATTTAATCCAAGTTGCTGTATTCCACCTATCGTTACGCTATTGTCAACAAACGTCGTCCCTTCCGGAATGACATCTTGGAAGAGTACATCTGTAACAGGGATAATTCCTACATTCGTTATTAGCACTGTATACGTTAATACATCTCCAACAGCTCCAGCGGCAACATTTACTGTTTTTATTGCTGTTACTTCACCAGGAGGAGGTAATGGTATTGTAACTACTGTCGTATTACTTGTATTCGTCGTTGTTACAGGGGGCTGTAAAGGATTTAATAAAAAAGTAGCTGTAGCAGATGCCGTGTTTAGTACAGCTCCTCGTGTGGATGGCGCAACTACTGTTACTTGGAACGTTACAGTCAATGCTGTTCCAGCAGCGATATTAGGAAGCGTAAAACCTATATTTGGATCAAATCCAGGTTGAGGCGTTCCATTTATCGTTACACTATTTGCTACAAAAGTCGTTTCTAGAGCAATTGGATCAAGGAATGACACATTCGTCGCTGTTACCGTTCCATTATTTCTAATGACTACAGAATACGTGTAAGTTTCTCCAAGGGTAGCTTGTTGTACAGATGAAGATTTTTGTATATTTAATCGAGCTGTATTTACTTGCGTCACTACAAAGTTACTATTCGTAACAGTCGTTATTGGAGGGTTTGCAGGATTTATAAGAAAACTTGCAGTAACGTTCGATTGGTTTCTTATATTTCCACCGCTCGGAACACTCGTCACTGTAACTTGAAACGTAATCGTAGCCGTTTGTCCGACCGGAATATTCGGTACTGGGAATCCTGCCATAGGATTCGCACCTTGTTGAACAACTCCATTTATCGTCACACTATTTGCTACAAACGCAGTACCCGACGGAATTGGATCTTGAAAAATAATATTGGTTGCAGGAACAGTTCCTGTATTTTGAATAAGAATCGTATACGTTAACGTATCTCCTACTCCTGCCTGTGGTGTATTTACACTCTTCATTACATTAAGTGATCCCACATTTACTCGCGTCACAACAATATTACTAATCGTTACAATTGTAATTGGTGGCTGGAGAGGACTTACTTGGAAATCCGCAGTTACATTCGCATTATTCGGAAGAACTCTATTTGGTGGTACACTCGTAATCGTCACTTGAAAAGTAACTGTTACCATCCCTCCTACTGGAATATTAGCAAGTGGAAATCCAGTTGTTGGGTTTAAACCAGGTTGAGATATCCCGTTTATTGTTACACTATTCGCTACAAAAGTGGTTCCAGATGGAATTGGATCAAGGAATGACACATTTGTCGCTGCTACCGTTCCACTATTTTGTATACGAACTGTATACGTTAACGTATCTCCTACTCCTGCTTCAGTAGCGCTTACACTCTTCATTACATTTAACCCTGAAGAATTCACCACTGTCATAACAGTATTACTTGGTACTGTTACAGTAATTGGTGGCTCTGTTGGATTTACAAGGAAATCTCCAGTTACATTCGCATTATTCACGACATTATTTCCTTGGGGAATTTCATCAATTAATACTTCAAACGTAACAATTGCACTCGCGCCAGTAGGCAAATTATTTAATGGGAATCCAAGTTCTGGATCTGCCCCTTCTTGTAAAACACCATTAACAACTACACTATTTTCAATAAATAATGTCCCTTGTGGAATTGAATCTTGGAAAAATACATTTGTAGCTGGTACACTACCTGCATTTATAATTTCGATTGTATATACTAAAACATCCCCTACTGTTGCAACATCCGTGTTCACTGATTTCACAACTTCAAAGTTCCCTGATTGTACTGTTGTATTCACAACATTACTCGGAACATTGATTGTTACTGGTGGTTCACTCGGATTCACCTGAAAACTCGCTGTTACATTTGCTTGATTTAAAATATCTTCATTTTCTGGATCCTGTACAATTAATACGTCAAATGTGACTACAACGGTTTGAGCCGCAGAAATATTCGGAAGAGAAAATCCTGTATTTGGACTCAATCCACTTTGCGGTACTCCATTAATTGTTACAGAATTTGCAACAAATAAAACAGCAGAAGGAATAGGGTCTTGGAAAAATACATTTGTTAACGGAACGTTTCCTGTATTTTGAACGGCAATCGTGTACGTTAAAGTGTCACCGACTGCTGCTTGTGTTGTATTCACTTCTTTTATTACATTTAAACCACCTGTATTCACTTGTGTCACAACTGTATTCGTTTGTCTATTAATCGTTACTGGTGGTTGATTCGGTTTAACGATGAAATTAGCAGATACATTTCCGCGATTCGCAATCGTACCTCCTGATGGCGTGGAAGTTACTCGTACTTGAAATGTAACTGTCCTACTTCCACCTGGAGATATGTTAGCAACTGTAAACCCAGTTCCCGGATTTGCTCCAGGTTGCGAAATTCCATCTACAGTTACACTATTTGCGATAAAAGTCGTTCCAGTTGGGATTGGATCTTGAAAAATAACATTCGTCGCAAGTACATTTCCTGTATTTTGAATTGTTACCGTGTACGTAAGAACATTGTTAACCGTGGCAAAAGCTTTATCCACTGTTTTTCTCGTTGTTATTTCAGCTATATTAATTGTCGTAACTACAGTATTACTTGTCGCTTGCCCTGAAACTGGTTGTTGACCAGGCACTGGAATAAAGTTAAATGTTACACTCGCGCGGTTTGGAATTGGATTGACAAGAGGATTCGATGTTACTCGAACTTGAAAGCGCACTACAGTCGTTTGCGATGCATTAATACTTCCTATATTAATACTGCTTGCTGGATTCGCTCCTGGACGTGCTACTCCATTCACTGTAACACTATTTGGAACAAATGTTGTTCCACCAGGGATACTATCAACAAAAACAACATTATTTGCAGTGACATTTCCATTATTCGTCACATTAATCGTGTATGTTAATACATCATTAAGTGTTGCAGTCTGTAAATCTACAGTTTTTTGCATACTTATAGTTGCTTGATTCACTGTCGTTTGTACTGTATTTGAAGAAGACATACTAGTAATAGGTGGACTACCGACAAAAGGACGGAATTGATATGAGACCATTGCACGATTTGAAATAGGATTTGGGTTTGGGAACGATGTTATTCGCACTTGAAATGTAACAACTCTTTGCGTGTTATTTGGGATTGTGCCTAAATTAATTCCATTAGCAGGGTTCGCATTCGGCTGTGTTACTCCCCCTACTGTTACACTACCTGTAACAAACGTCGTTCCGTTCGGAATACTGTCTTGTAATATAACATTTTCTGCACTTCCCGTACCTGTATTAGGAACTGTAATTGTGTAGGTAAGAATATCTCCAACTCCTGCAACTGTTCTATTGACCGATTTAACAGGATTAATAATTGGCCCCGTTGCATCAATTTGAACCCCAAAACCAGCTGCAGCGTATCCATCTCCATTTGTAACGAATCGAACCGTTGCTGACGTTTGATTGTTTACTAATGATGCAGAGGCATTTACATTTGTAATATCCCACCCTTGCCTTCGGACCGCTAAAGCTATCCCTAATGGCTGATTCAAATCTCCAAACGTTCCAGTTGTATCTAACTCTCCAATGTCGTTACAAATTTGTGACTGAAAGAAATTATTAGCAGGGTTTCTCGGGCCGGATAATGCAACTGTAGCATTTGCATTCGGTCCAAAGCGAAGTTGATCTCCAACAATGTTAGAATCACCTTCTTGAGCAGTTACGAGCACTCGTCCTGTTACAACTCCTGTGGCTGGGGTAGCAAATCCTGAAATAGTAGCATCAACCGGTGGTGATGAAGCATCGATAATTTCTTGACCTGCATAAACTGACAAATTCCGAAGTGGCAAACTTGCATTTTGATAAACAACCTCAAGTGTCCAACCAGCCGAACGACTGATAGTTGGATCAGATGAAGTTCTTGCGGCTGGCACTGCACCCGTTGTATAAGTTCCTGCCCCACCTGCACTAACAAGATTCGTTACATTAGCAGAGCGAGCGTAATAAAATTGGTTTCCTACTGAACCTTGTTGCGCGGTAGCAGGATCTGGCGTAACAGAAAACGTCCCTGCTGGCGTTGTAAATGTAATGTTATCATTTAAAAAAGGTAAAACATCTTCCGTATCAGTCCGGAAAGTACCGGCCCAAACTAATTCTGCATATAACACACTGCTTCCCGCTGGAAGATTTAAAATTGCACTTGAAGAATTCAATTGCCACTCATCTGTTGTCCCTGCTGGGAATCCTGGTACTTGCAACGCTGTATTTACTGTCGTAAACACAGCAAGTGTACCAAAAATATTACCTGGTGCAGGTGATGTAGGACTAAGTCCCAGCGTATTCCCAGTGAACGTGACGGCACCAGGTACTGTTGTTGTAAAACGATTTATAAAAGGCATACAATCATCTCATTTCAATTATAGTAAAAAGTGCTCTATACTATAAAATGTAGACAAACTATGCAATGTACTTTGTCCAACAAAATTCCGCACATACGAGAGGAGCTTACTACACTATGCGTTATGTTATCGTAACAGGAACTTCACAAGGCTTAGGTGAAGCAATTGCTGCGCAATTGTTAGAAGAAAACACGAGTATCATCTCTATTTCTAGAAGAGAAAATAAAGAGCTTACGAAACTCGCAGAGCAATATAACAGCAATTGTATTTTCCACTCCTTAGATCTTCAAGATGTACATAATTTAGAAACGAACTTTAACGAAATCATTTCATCTATTCCAGAAGACACTGTATCATCTATTCATTTAATTAATAACGCTGGTACACTCGCACCAATGAAACCAATAGAAAAAGCTGAAAGCGAACTGCTCATTACGAACGTTCAAATTAATTTACTTGCACCTATGATTCTTACCTCCACTTTTATGAAACATACGAAAGACTGGAAAATAGATAAACGTGTTATAAATATTTCATCTGGTGCAGGAAAAAATCCTTACTTTGGCTGGGGCGCTTATTGTACAGCGAAAGCTGGTGTAAATATGTTTACACAGTGCGTAGCAACCGAAGAAACAGAAAAAGAATATCCAGTAAAAATCGTCGCATTTGCACCTGGTGTTGTTGATACAAGTATGCAAGCACAAATTCGTGAAACAAATAAAGAAGACTTCATACATTTAGATCGCTTCATCACACTAAAAGAAGAAGGAAAATTACTATCACCTGAATACGTTGCGAAAGCAATTCGTAGCTTACTAGAAACTGAGAATTTCCCGCAAGGTGAAGTAATTCGAATTGATGAATAACAAAAAGGCACGCTCTACTAGCGTGCCCTTTCATTCTATTTCTCTAAAAATATAAGTACAGACTCCATCAACTTCTCATAACCAATCTCCTGATAAATTTTATTTGATGTTGGATTTTCCAAGTCAGTATATAATGTCGTTGTTTTGTAACCTTCGTCTAACATACGTTGACTAAGTGCAGCGACACAACTAGATGCGTACCCTTTTTTCCGCACTTCTTTCGGTGTATATACGAAATTAACTGTTATATTGTTTGTAGTTGGTCTCGTTTTTGCAGCTACAGAAACAAGATTCCCTTCTACTTCTAGACCAAATAGACAACGGTTAGTAATTAATGTATGGGCGGTTTGTTTCGCTTCTTCTTTCGTAGTAGGAAGTTTCACATCTTCGCAGAATTGATATATCCACTGTTCTATTAATGGTAGCTCCTCACTACTTACTTCTCGAAAGATTCCATCCCCGTTCCACTTTTTCTGTACTTGCTTTAATTCATAAATACCTTGCTCCATTGCAACATTCGTTTTCTTATTTTCTATCGCCGCAATCTCTTCTGCTAATCTCTGTACAACTTTCTTATTTCCAATCAATCCAGGAACATTTGGATATACTTTCGTTAGTTCCTTTGCAAGTTCCACGATGTCCTCTTCCGCAATTTCAGACGTAGCAACAATGATTTGTTTCTTCTCTTCTGTTTGAAGAAATACAACTGCAATTTCTTCCTCTTGTTTTACTACCCCCATAAATATCGGTTGTTGGACCATTTGTAATACACCTAATATGAGATTATTTTCCTGCTCATTCTTTTCTAAAAATGGCGTAACTTCTTCTTTAAAAGTAAGAACCTCTTCATATACATGTAATTGAATCATCGACAATCTCTTCTCTCTATTTATAGTTTCATAAAGTATTGGCGATTAATTCTCTAAATCCTTCTTTTACGATTCAATAATATTCAAAGCCAACGTATTCAAATCATTTTCAGCTTGTAAAATTCTTTGTTTTTCCCTTTCAAATAGCTCTTCTTCATTTTGAAATGTCTCTTTTCGATTTTTAATCATGCGCTCCATTTCTTTTTTACTCGGTCCACCGTATACATTTCTTTTTTGAATAAATGCTTCTGGCGATACAATCTCTGCCCACTCGTTTTCTAATAAATATATTTTAAAGTTTTCTTGTAAGTATATATTTACATCTTTTAAATGTAATTCATGTAGCTCCTTTTGTTGATCCAATGACACTTTCGCAATAACACTTGCTGCATGATGCGCCTGCCGAAATGGAATGTCATAGTTTTTTGTTAAAACATCTGCGAAATCAGTTATCGTAATTGCATGTTTATAAGAACGACTTTTCAACGTTTCTTCTTCTACTTTCATCGTTCGAATGACTGCATTCATAATACAAAAAACACGAATGGTCTTTTCAATTCCTTTATATAAATACGGCTGCAAATCATCTTCTGTATCGACAATATCACCAAATGGCGTATTATGGATCATTTGAAATACTGTAAATGCTTCTCCTAAAGCGCTACTCGTAATTGCACGCGCATGCTCAATTGAAACTGGATTTCGCTTTTGCGGCATAATACTACTAATTTGTACATATGGATTCGCAACAGTAATACCATCATATTCCTTCGTCGCTAATAGTAAGAAGTCATGAATCCATCTGCTCGTATTCGTCATAATTACCATAAGTAACGAGCTAACTTCTAATAAATAATCCGCTCCAGCAACAGCATCATATGAGTTCTCAATTACATTAGTAAACCCAAGTAAATTGGCAACTCGCTCTCGTTTAATCGGAAAACTTGTTGTAGAAAGAGCCGCAGCTCCCATTGGAGATTGATTTAAAAGTTTGTACGTTCGTTTCATTCGTTCTAAATCTCTTTGCATCGTATCATAAATCGCTAACATATAATGACCAAATGTTGTTGGCTGTGCTGGTTGTGTATGTGTATAAGCTGGCATAATCGTTTCCTTGTGATCATAGGAAAGTTGCAATATACTTTCTTGCAATAACAAATGATGCTCCATTAATCGTAGTACATACCGCCTTAAACTCATGCGATACATCGTTACACCCATATCATTTCTACTTCTGCCAATATGCATATTACTTACAAAATCGCATTTCGCTTCTTGAAAAATTAAATGTTCGACTAAAAAAAAGAGATCTTCATGCTGTTCTGTATATAGCAATTGATCTTTTGGAATTCCCTCTATCTTTTTTAGTGCATGTAATATAACTTTAGCTTCTTCCTTTTTCATTAAATTCTCTTCCGTCAGCATCGCAATATGCGCTTTATGCACTTGAAACATATCTTTTAATAAGTAATCTCGCTGAAAATGAAATACATGTTGTAATACACAATCGACATATGTTTTCCCAGGGAAATCAGCGCCTTCACTCTTTATAAACTCTTCTTTACTTTGTTTCATCACCTTTTCCCCTCTCACCTAAGTATTACTACCCATCATACCCAGAGATAGGAAAAAAGTGCTTGTACATAAAGCGAAACTTTAATCAGCCCTCACCAATCGGACTTTTATGGGCAGGTGATCCCCCATCTTAATTCTTTGCTTTCGCTGAATTTTGAGGTGGAGGTCTTACTGCCCATTAAAGTGGGATAAAAATAAACTCGGTGCTCTCTGCACCGAGTTTACTTAATAAAAGTCGCATCATACTTATCACTTTGCAACACTTGGAAATGTAAGTTCGCTAAATGTTTTCGTATTTCTGCACTGTCGTCTTCATTTAAATTATTTGCTAAGAACACAATTTCTGTACAGTTCCCGCGTTTATCCATGGCATAAACTGCTTTTGTAACTGTCCATGGCGTATAGCCATTTTTTTGCCCTGCATGTCTAAATGTTTTACGGTATTTCTTAGCACTCATATCTGTTTCAACGATATTCGCCCACACTTTTTCTTCGGCTTCTGTTAGGCCACCTTTATGATTCGCCTTTTGAAGCAATACCATATAATCATTTGCAGAAGCTGCTGGTAATCGATCTGACCAAATTTTATCGTAACGTTCCTCTAAGTAAAGAGGAATTTCCTTCTGTAATAATGGCCCCTTCTTTTTTAAGCGTTCATGAATAATCATCGCATATTCACGATATTGCTCTTGAGACATTTCTTTTAACTTTTTCTCTATTTTATATTTCGGAACATGTAGTTCTTTATGCAAATATCCAGGGATGTATAAAGATGAAACAATCGGAAATAGCGGCTGATGTGCTGGAAGTGATAAACTTTGTAAATTCCGATTAATATTATCTAATCCTAACACTTCCATTAAATATTCAGCATTCGCATTCGAACTAAATTTGACCATTCCTTTTGCCACTTCTTCTAAAGAAACTGCTCCTTCTGTTATCTTGTCTGTCTTTTGTAAATACTTTTGCCATCTATCTTGTGCACCGCCATCTGTATTCGGTACGTAATAACGATTCACATCATTAATGGAAACAAAACTAGACGGATCAATTTTCCCTTCTGTAACTTGTTTCGTATATTCAAGCGCCACGATTAACTTCATCGTACTAGCAACTGGCAATACAACATTTGGATTTACAGAATAAACAATTTTATCATTTCTCTTTACTAGAAGCGCACTATTTTTTTCATCTTTATGTTCTTCAATAAATGATGCGATATACTGCGCATCATCATTATTTGAACTCCACACTTTTTTCACTAAAAAATTACCCGATATTAGCAAAACGAAAATACCCACAATTACTGCGCATACTATAGTTTTTTTCAAGTAAAATTCCTCTCCTATTGTGTAACTCTTCTCTATTTATCTTTTTAAAAAATAATGGAGACGGTTATTTAAATAACCGTCTCCATTATTTTAACTTGTATTCTCCTATTATGTCTACGTCATAATTTTCACGAAGTCTTCAAGAAATTTTTTATAATGTAACGACCAACCAATTCGCACCCAATTCTTTAAAGCTTTTGAGTCGGGTTGAGGACGGAAATCAGCAATGCTTTCACCCTTCGCAATTCCAACTGTATCTATATCAACTCGGCGATATACATAATCTAAAAGAGACGGATTTGCCGCAACCATCATTGTAACGACATCATGTACTGGGCTCCCTGTTATTTTTGGGTTTAACTTTTTATACGCTTTATAATAATACGTAAATATCGGCTCGATTAATTTATTAAAACTCGTTTTAGAGTGTTTCGTAATATATTTTACCATCTCTGGCGTAATTATTGCTTCAGATGTAACGTTAAGTGGCACTAATGTCACATTCTTAGCATTTTGCATAACTAATTGTGATGCAATGGGATCACCATGAAAATTCGCCTCTGCGACTGGTGTTACATTGCCAGGCATTAAAAAAGCACCGCCCATTATATAATATTCTTTCACATACTTCATCATCGGCTTTTCTAAAATAAATGCTGTCGCTAGGGTCGTTGACCTACCAGCATCAACAATGATTAATTCTCCTTTATACTTTTCCAGAATATCAAAAAAAGCACAAAAAGGTTTTATATTTGGCGAAAAAGCTTTTGGAGGTTTAATTGGTCCTAATCCATCTGCCCCATGAATTTCTGGATAATACGTTGTAACATCCCCGGATAAAGGGATCTTTGCACCATTTATAACAGGTATATCTTCCCGCCCCGCCATTTGCAGCAAATATGCTGCATTACTCGTCGCCTTTTCTTGCGTTACATTTCCATATCCGGTTACAACACCAACAATATCAATATCAGGATGCATAATTCCGTACATGATGGCTAAAGAGTCATCAATTCCTGGGTCTCCCAAAAATAATACTTTTTTCATCGACCTCAACTCCATCCCCTCAATTGTTATTAATTTATGAATAACCTTACATATACAGAATAAAAAAGAATAAATTCACACAAAAAAACGCAGTCCTCTATAAGGACTACGTTCTTCCTCTAACCTATACTGTTTTTCTTCACAGCACTCATGCTTCCAATGATATAAGCGATAAACGCTAAACAAATCGGGAAGACAACTGTATGTATACCGAACGGATTTGGATAGAAAAGATGGATACACATATATGAGCCTACCCCAACTAAAATAGAGGCAAGCGCTCCTGTCGCATTTCCTTTTCTCCAATATAACCCTAATACGATTGGCCAAATGAATGCTGCTTCTAATCCACCGAAAGAAAATAAATTTAACCATATTAAAAAATCTGGTGGTTTAATTGCTGCTGCATAAACGAGCAGTCCTACGATACCAGTAATCCACAAACTTCCTTTTCTGATCGTACTGTCTGCTGCATCTTTATTTATGTAATTTACGTATATGTCTTTAATAATTGATGAACTTACAAGTAACAATAACGAGTTTACTGTAGACATAATTGCTGCCATTGGCGCAGCTAAGAAAACACCGGCTAACCAAGGTGGCAACACTTCCATCGCGAGTAGCGGCATGACTTTATCCGGTACCGTTATACCTGGAAGTACGACTCTTGCAAATACACCTGTTAAATGCATACCAATCATAATTGTACCTACAACAACTGTTCCAATTATTAATGCTTGATGCATAGCTTTTGAATTTTTATAAGACATGGCACGTACGCTAATTTGCGGTAAACCAACAACGCCAATTCCAATTAAAATCCAAAATGATGTCACATATGATTTCGTTAAACTACCATCCGCTCCGAACGGTGTAATTAAATTCGGATTGATTTGAACAAGTTCCTGCATAATCTTTTCAATTCCACCACCAGCAATGACAGTAGCAATTAAAATGATTGTCGTTCCAACTAACATAATGATTCCTAATAGCGTATCTGATAAAGCAACTGCACGAAATCCACCAATTAATACGTACACAAGTACAGAAAAAGTAAATAGAAATAGTGCCGTTGTATAAGATAGACCCGTTAGCGACTCAATTAATCGGCCACCGCCGACCCATTGAGCTACTGTTGCTGAAAATAAAAAGATAATTATACATAACGCAGAAAGTATAACAACTGCTTTATTATTGTATCTTCCCTTTAAATAATCGATAAGAGTAATAGCTTCCATCTTCCTTGCGATAATCGCAAACTTTTTACCGATAACCGTTAATACTATATACCCTGTTACAACTTGAATCGCAGATAATAATACCCATCCGAGGCCCATATTGTACGCAATACCTGGACCACCAATAAAGCTACTAGCACTACCGTACGTAGCAATCATTGTCATCGCTAATAATAAACCGCCAAGCTCACGCCCACCAAGAAAATATTCTTGTAAAAATTTATTATTAGCAGTCGCTTGTACGCGTCTTGAAGCATATACACCAATTAAAAACACAACGATAAATGAAATTATCATTGGAATGATTACATACCAATTCATCTATTATTCCTCACTTTTTTCTTCCTCATCGAGTGAAATATCTTGAAATACAAAACGAACAACTAAACTAAGTAAAATAACCATAACGACAAACCCAACGATACAGCTATAAAAAAACCATGCTGGAAAACCGAATACATATGTATATTCACTTGGATTTTTACTACCAAGCCCATAAGCAAATCCGTACCATATTATAAAATTGATAATAGCAAGTCCAAGACCAATTAACGCTTCTCTATGGGCGATTCGAAAGCGTGGATCATCATGATAATCCTTCATTTTTCTCCCTCCTCTCACGAGGTATTATTGTACCATTGTTCTTCTAGTTTTTCCTACTAGAAAGCAAAAACAAGCAGGATTTTTTAAATTCATATAGAAGATTCTCTTACATTACATATTTTTTACAATTGTAACACAAATGAAATTTGAATTTTCAGTATTTGTTAATTATGATTTAAATTAGAGGCTTTCCATCTAGTTCCCACATCCTTGATTTCGGAATAAACGCCGTCTCGTACTGCGTTTACATTATATTTTCAAGGGGGTTATACTATGAGTCAACTAGCTGTAAATCTTCATGAAAAGGTAGAAAAGTTTCTTCAAGGTACAAAAAAGTTATATGTGAATGGATCCTTCATTGAAAGCGCTTCCGGTAAAACATTTAAAACACCTAACCCAGCAACCGGCGAAACACTTGCCGTCGTTTCTGAGGCTGGTCGCGAAGATATTCATAAAGCTGTTGTTGCAGCTCGCATGGCTTTTGACGAAGGTCCTTGGTCTCGCATGAGCACTGCTGAGCGAAGCCGTCTTATGTACAAGTTAGCTGATTTAATGGAAGAACATAAAGAAGAGCTTGCACAGCTCGAAACATTAGATAACGGAAAGCCAATTCGTGAAACAATGGCAGCAGACATACCACTTGCAATTGAACATATGCGCTATTATGCTGGCTGGGCTACGAAAATCGTTGGTCAAACAATTCCTGTTTCCGGTGATTACTTTAACTATACACGCCATGAGGCTGTTGGTGTCGTCGGTCAAATTATTCCTTGGAACTTCCCACTTCTTATGGCAATGTGGAAAATGGGAGCAGCGCTTGCTACAGGATGTACAATCGTTTTAAAACCTGCAGAACAAACTCCACTATCCGCTCTATACTTAGCTGAATTAATTGAAGAAGCTGGATTCCCGAAAGGCGTTATTAATATCGTTCCTGGATTCGGTGAATCAGCTGGACAAGCTCTTGTTAATCATCCACTCGTTGATAAAATTGCATTTACTGGCTCTACTCCAGTCGGTAAACAAATTATGCGACAAGCATCTGAATCATTGAAACGTGTTACTTTAGAGCTTGGCGGTAAATCACCGAACATTATTTTACCAGACGCCGACTTATCTCGCGCGATTCCTGGTGCGCTTTCTGGTGTTATGTTTAACCAAGGACAAGTATGCTCTGCTGGATCACGCTTATTTGTTCCAAAGAAAATGTATGATAATGTCATGGCTGATCTCGTCCTTTATTCTAAAAAATTAAATCAAGGCGCTGGTCTAAGTCCAGAAACTACAATCGGTCCTCTCGTTTCTGAAGAACAACAAAAACGTGTAATGGGCTTCATTGAAAAAGGGATTGAAGAAGGCGCTGAAGTACTTTGCGGAGGAAGTAATCCATTCGACCAAGGCTACTTCGTTTCTCCTACAGTATTCGCTGACGTAAATGACGAAATGACGATCGCAAAAGAAGAAATTTTCGGTCCAGTTATTTCTGCAATACCTTTTAACGATATTGATGAAGTAATTGAACGTGCAAATAAATCACAATTCGGCTTAGCGGCTGGTGTGTGGACAGAAAATGTTAAAACAGCACACTATGTTGCAAGTAAAGTGCGCGCTGGTACTGTATGGGTAAACTGTTATAACGTCTTTGATGCAGCATCTCCATTTGGAGGATTTAAACAATCTGGTCTTGGCCGTGAAATGGGATCTTACGCATTAAATAACTATACAGAAGTGAAGAGTGTTTGGCTCAACTTAAACTAACGAAAAAGAACCTGACCTATCCGGTCAGGTTCTTTTCATTATGTATTCCTTTAAACTTGCAGTCCCCCGCTCACATTTAATACTTCTCCTGTAATATAGGATGCGTATTCTGATGCTAAAAAGGCCGCTGCGTTCGCAATATCTTCTGGCGTTCCAATTCTACCAACCGGAATCGCGCCAACCATCTTTTCTTTCACTTTATCTGGTATCGTTTTTGTCATATCTGTATCCATAAACCCTGGGCAAATCGCATTACATGTAATACCGAAACTTCCGACTTCTTTCGCTGCTGTTTTCGTTAAACCTACAACGCCTGCCTTTGTAGCAGCATAATTCGCTTGACCTATGTTTCCTTCTCTACTAATTGAAGATATATTAATAATGCGTCCATACCCTTGTTGTCTCATGTAAAGAAGCGCTGGCTGCATACAATAAAAAACACCAGTTAAGTTCACTTGCAATACTTGTTCCCAAGAAGACTTCTCCATTTTATGTAACATTGCATCTCTTGTAATCCCAGCATTATTCACCAAAATATGTAATGTACCGAATTTTTGAACCGCATATTCAATTAATGACTTCGCTTCATTTTGATTACTCACATCACATCGATATAAACTCACTTCATATCCTTCATCCGATAACTCACGTGTCGTTTTTTGTAGCTTTTCTTCATTTACATCGCTAATTAATACTTTTGCCCCTAGTTTTGCATAAACCCTTGCAATCTCTTTTCCAATTCCCTGTGCAGCTCCTGTTACAACAGCTGTTTTCCCATTTAAAAATTCCATCCCTATCCCCCATTTCTATTACTTATACTGTATATTTCGGCTTTTTACTTTCTAATTCCTCTTTGTATAAAAAAGTCTATTTGTGTCAAACTAACTTTGCAACGTCGCATAAAACACAAGGAGATTGTGTCGAATGAACAAAAAAAATTTCAAGCAAAACAAAGCTGTTGATGGCATTGATGTTGAGTTCTCTCGTGAACTCGCTGACCACAATGACTTAGAAGCAAACGCACGTGCAAATGCCGCTGATGCACGTCAAAAACGCCAATCAACAGAAAAATAAGGAAAGCACAACCTTATTCTTTTCAACAGGGACCTACTACCCAACAAAATAAACCGAGAGATATTCTCTCGGTTTATTTTCGATATTTTTTTATATAATGTGCCAAAGTAAGTAGCGGATATATATGGGCATAGCTATGATAACGAATATAAAAACCACCTGGTAAACCTGTTCCAGTAGGATATTTTTCATTTACATAACGATTCGCAAGCAAATATGAGATACCTTTTCGAATTGCTGGTGTTTCCTTATCATAGTAAGAAATGAGAGCATCTAACGCCCATGCTGTTTGGGATGGTGTACTAAATGGTAAAGTAACAAACCTTTTTTCCACACTACTGTGGCATGATTCTCCCCAGCCACCATCTTCATGCTGTATATGTTCAAGCCATAAAGCCGCTCGTTTCAATGATGGATTGCTAGATGGAATGCCGAGTGACCGTAAACCGGTCATCACCGCCCACGTACCATATATATAACAAATCCCCCATTTTCCATACCATGATCCATTTTTCTCTTGTACATTCATTAACCAATTTATCGCACTTTGTTTTTGCTTCTCAGGCAATTCATTTTGCGCATATGTCCCGAAAAGCTCTAACACTCTTCCTGTAATATCTGGTGTAGAAGGATCTGTAATCATGTCGCTTGCATTTTCAATTGGTAAATTTGCTAATAAATTGCTCGTCACACCTTTTTCAAATGCTCCCCAGCCACCATCATTATTTTGTAATCCTTTAACCCAAGTGACCCCTTTCTTCCAAGCATAATCTACATTTTCGTTCCCTCTACTTTTTGCCAATACTCTTAGCACGGCTGTTGTATCATCAACATCAGGGATTGTCGTATTCACATCTGAAAAACCCCAACCACCTGGTGCAAGCGCTGGTGCATGTACGCTCCAATCAGCTTTTTTTGTATGCTGTTTTTTTAATAAATATGTTACTGCATGTTGAATCATCTTATTATCTTTCGGTACGTGGGCCTCTTGTAACGCATAGCTGAGTAACGCCGTATCCCATACAGTTGAAGGAGAGTTTTGCAAATGATTCCCGCTTTCCATCTTCCATATATAAGATGTTATCCCGGTTATAGCCTTTTGAATGATTGTTGATTGAAGAGAATGTCCTAACGCGAGTAAAGCGTAAATCATATAAAACGAGGCAGTTGCGTAACTATATAACGTTCCATTTTCATCAATACGTTCTTTCATAAAACGTTCGACTTCCTCATTTCCTTTATGATGTAAAGATAGTGGATACGATATAATTTGTTTTACATCACTTACTAACGTTTGAAACAACGGAGACCGATCCTCTCGAAACCATTCCCCGCCCCCTCCCGAAATATGATTTAAATTTGGCAGTAACTTTTTCCCTACTCGAAATCTTTTATTTAAACAAACCATCATCGGAATTAAATGAATACGCGCTGAGCTACTTAACTCAAATATACTGAGAGGTGAATCACTTTGGAGAAACATAATTGGTGTTGGCAAATGAAAGAGCGAAGGATATTCATATTCTCCATGAACCGCTAATAAAAACTTCGTCATAAAATGAGCACGCGCTACCCCGCCACGCTCATTTATAAACATTTCGGCTCGCTTCATATTCGCATCTTCTTTTGTATATTTTTTTGAAGCAAGTAAGGCAGCATAAGATTGAATTGTAGCAGATAAATTACCACCTACTTCATCTTCATATAATTTCCATGTTCCTTCATTTGTTTGAAGTGATGCTAATCTTTTTACAAATGGTTCTATCTCTTTATCTCTACCTAATAATTTTAATAAAAAGATCATATGGCAATCTGTTAATGGTGCTCCTTCAAAACAAAAGTGCCACGTTCCATCTCGCCGTTGCATCGTTTGAAGTGCAGTTGTTCTTCTTGCTATCTCTTCATGCACTTTTTCATATAATAACAAGTTACTCACCCACCCTTTCGAAATCCGTATAACGATATTCAAAAAGGTAGCTGAATATGTATGAAAACAAAGAAAAGCAGAACATATAAAATGTTCTGCTCATAAACAATATCCTACTCCGACAATTATCCCTACTAAAGCACCGACTACTACTTCGTACGGTGTATGCCCGACAAGTTCATTTAACTTCTTATATTCTGTTTGTTTACCGTGAAAAAACTCATTCAATATTTTCGCTTGTTTACTTACCGCGAGCCTTACTCCTGAAGCATCATACATAACAATAATGGCAAAAATAGCAGCGATCGCAAACATGGAACTTTCCACACCTTCCACAACACCAACACCTGTCGCAAGTGCTGTAACAGTTGAAGCATGAGAACTTGGCATCCCACCTGAAGCGAAAAACTTTGCAAAATCAAATTCACCCGTTTTGAATAATTTAAAGACTACTTTCGTTAATTGTGCTAAAAACCATGAAATTACAGCAGCCATAAGCGGATCATTATGTAAAATTGTTTCCACGTTCTCAGCTCCCTACTGACTATAATGGAATTTCTATAGTATCAGTATAAAGAAAAATGCGTAGAAAATACTACGCATTATGATACTTTTGCTGATTTATTTTTTATAAATTTCGGTTGTTTCTGCACTAAGAACTTTGTTTTCGCTACTGAGAATACAAATAATGCAACCCATATACAGAAAAATGCCATCATATGAGTAGATGTGAAATGCTCACCAAATACGAATACACCTAAAATTAAACTAATTGTTGGTGCAATATATTGTAAAAATCCTACCATATAAAGCGGAATAAGTTGTGCTCCTTTTGCAAAATAAAAAAGTGGTAAAGCTGTAACAATGCCTGCTCCTATTAATAGTAACGTCGATAACATGGAAATAGATCCAAATGAACCGAAACCATGTACTCCTGTCATAACGAGATAAATAATCGCAAACGGCGTCACTAACATCGTTTCCATCGTAAGACCAATTGTCGCATCATAGTTTAACAATTTTTTCGTTAATCCATATAATCCAAATGAAAAGGCAAGTGATAAAGAAACCCACGGAATAGATCCAAAACGTACCGTTAAAATGATAACCCCTACTCCAGCTAAACCAACTGCAACATATTGCCAAAAGTTTAACTTTTCCTTTAATACAACTGTACCAAGTAAAATACTAATAAGTGGATTAATATAATATCCGAGACTGGCTTCAATGACATGATTATGATTAACGGCCCATATGTAGACAAACCAGTTTCCGCTAATCAAGACCGAAGCTATTGTTAATGACATTAATAATTTAGGTCGTTTAAAAAGATTCACGAACTCCCCAATAAACTGACGAAATCTCTTCGTAACACCTAATACAAGTAACATAAAAACGAATGCCCAAACGATGCGGTGTGCTAATATTTCATCTGCTGGAACTTCCTCAACCCATTTCCAATAGATTGGTAGGATTCCCCACATCGTATAAGCACCAGCCGCATATATAATCCCTTTTTTTTGCTGTGCTGATTGACTCCCCATCTTCCTTTTTCTCCTCTTCTCGTTTTTCTCCATTATACGGTCCCGCATGCTCACTTTACCAATAATCAATCTGCAATTCTTTCGACATTTCTCATACAGCAGCAAGTAAACATACTGTTATAACGACAAGTAACGGTATACCGAAAACAAATTTCTTTTTATGTGTTTTATGGTGAAACATATACATACCGATCCAAGCACCAACTGCGCCTCCAGCTGCCGCTGATAAAAACAACGTACTTTCTGGTGTTCTCCACTGTTTCTTCTTCGCTTTTCGTTTATCAAGCCCCATAAGGCCAAAAGCTATAACATTAATAATAATAAAATAAATCCATTTCATCGCTTTCTCTCCCTATGAAAAATTCGCTTAATGGTAACATGAAAAAACGACGGAAACAACTGAAGAACGCTTTTCACTAAACTAATTAGTTATCTTTATATTTATATAATCAACTAAAACCGCAGTTACAGCAATTAAATAGAGCGATGTTATGAGCAGAACCTTATATTTCATTCCCTTCACCCACTACCATATCATCGAAAAAACTTCTCTCAATCTCTTTTTCATCAAAATGAAGAACTACAATTAGTCCTATATATAAAGAAACGAAATTTAGAAACCATTCGCCATTTTCATCTTTATTAGCTAAACATTTAAATATCTCTTGAAATTGCATACGCTCATCTGCAGCAGCAACCGGACGCACACCAAAGTATTTCAATACGAGATTCAGCTTCAGCTGCACGGATAATGATAAAATATATTTTAATAACTCCGTATACTCTACACTATCTTTTTGACTATACAGCTTCACAATCTTTTGATGTAAAGTAGAAATCGATAATTCTTCGTCGGTCACTTTAGTTGCTTCTACCATTTCAATCATCTTTTTCATATTCATTACATTCACCCCTTCTGCAAAAAAACAAAAGCCAAAGCGTATTTATTTTATAATCAGCAATAATTGAGTATTTCTCGTCTCTCTTTCTTCTTCACTAACTAAGTCATACTTCTTTAAAAGATGAAAGACATCATTTAATATTTCCTGTGAATGATTCCCTTGCAAAAATCCCTTTACCTCTTTAAAAATCACTTCCGGTAAAAAAACCTTTTGACTTTCAAGCTTATTCATTACATCTTCCATAGAATGATCAATATTACACGCCATAAAAAATCCCTCCTCTATCCTCTATAAATAATATCCTCCGCTAACGATGTAAACACTTCTCCTACAAAAGAGTCTTCATCATATACAGATGAACCGTTGTTTTCTTCTCGTTTTGCAAAAGGTATTTGCGCGATCACTTCTGTTCGCAATTGTTCTGCAAGCATTTCACCCCCACCTTTTCCGAAGAGATAGTTTTTTGATCCATCTTGTTCTTCATAATAAGCCATATTTTCTACAATCCCCAAAATCTCGTGTTTCGTATGTTTTGCCATAACACCTACTCTAGATGCTACGAACGAAGCTACATTGTGTGGTGTTGTAACGATAATTTCTTGTGCCTGCGGAATCATTGCGGCAACATCAATAGCAACATCTCCTGTACCAGGTGGTAAATCAAGAAGTAAATAATCTAATTCTCCCCAGTGTGTATTCGCAAGGAAATTTTGAATCCATTTATTTAACATCGGCCCGCGCCACATAACCGGGTTATTTCCTTCCGTAAAAAATCCCATCGACATAATTTTAACACCGTGACTAACGACTGGAATTGCTGTTTGATCAATCATCGTCGGTTTTTGATTCGTTTCCATCATAGCTGGAATGCTAAAACCATATATATCCGCATCTAATATCCCAATCTTTTTGCCCATACGAGCTAAAGCAGTTGCAAGATTAATTGTCACTGTTGATTTTCCAACTCCACCTTTACCACTCGTTACAGTAATAAATCGTACCCCTGAGTCAAGGCGAAGCATGCTCGGCATACCAGTTTCTGTTCTCGTATTTTTCTTTAACTTCTCTGTTAGCGCAGCTCGTTCGTCTTGTGTCATAGAACCGAATGTCAAATCTACCTTAGATGCACCAATTGCCTGAAGAGACTCTTCCACATCTTGTTGAATTTTTGCCTTTAATGGACAACCTTGAATCGTTAGCACTACTTCAAGTTTAACCTCTGTTCCATTCATTTGTATATTTCTAACCATATTTAATTCTACAATACTTTTGTGTAACTCCGGATCCTCTACATGTTTTAATGCGTTCATTATTTGTTCTTGCGTAATCATAGCACTCATCCCTTCTCGTATTCGAATTTATATACAACATTTTCTTGGCGAAAAAGCTTTTTACCCCCCGCTAACAGGCGGGATTAATGCGACTATATCTCCAGCTTTTATCATCTCTTCATTCGTTACAAACTCTTCATTCACAGCCACCATCACTTTATCAAGCGATTGTAAACAATAACTTGCTTTCAGCCATTCTTTTAATTGCTGAACTGTCATTTCTTGTTTTTCTAAAATTACGAATCGGTCCGATCCGACTTCCTCACGCAAATTTGCGAACAATAAAATTGTAATCATCTTCTCATTCTTCCTTCTTCGGTTTTCCTTCTGGATATGCCGTATTTTCAAGTTGATCTCCAATCCACATCGTTCCATCTTCCCAAAATTCTTTTTTCCAAATTGGGACGATTCGCTTTATACGTTCAATCGCGTATTCATTCGCTTCATACGCTACTTTACGATGCGGTGATGAAACTGCAATGACTACCGCAATATCCATGATTTCTAGCCGCCCTACACGGTGCGTAATTGCTACCTTTGCGTCCGGCCACTTTTCATTTATTTCTTCCCCAATTCTTATAAGTTGTTTTACTGCCATCGGTTTATATGCTTCGTACTCTAAATGTAGCGTTCGTTTTCCTTTTGTAAGTTCTCTCACCGTACCAATAAACGTTGTAATGGCACCTGCTTCTCTTCTTGCGACTTTATTCGTTACTTCTTCAACTAAAATCGGTATATCTACAATTTCAAATAGTGCTTGTCCCATTAGAAACACCTCTCACTTTATAAAATGTCCCAGGCCATTCACTACCTTCATTATCTTCCAGTAAGAGAATATCTACGAACATATCTTTTTTATACCCTCTCGTACCACCTGGAAGTACAATAAATATATTTGTCTCTGCTAGGGAAGAAACTGAGCTAGATTTATCAACCCCTGACGGATAAGCAATTAATTGCCCTTCTTTATATGTCAGTTTTGCTCGCACAAATCTTGTAAATGGATTTGGTTTTAGAAAATCTTCTCCTAATAACGCTTTTTCTCTTTTCATATGTGCTTTTTCACTAAACATATACTTCCGAATACAAGGTCTTACAAACAATTCAAATCCTACGTAACAAGCAGATGGATTTCCTGATAAACCAAATAATAACTTGCCATTTAATTGTGCTACAGTCGTAACACTCCCTGGACGCATTGCAACTTTATTGAAAAGAACAGAGGCACCTAACTTTTCGTAAATAGCTGGTAAATAATCGTAATCCCCTACTGATACACCGCCTGTTGTAATGAGCATATCTACTTGACTTAACGCTTCTTTTACAGCTGTGAAACATGTATGAAAATCATCGCTAAACTTCCCAAAACATTTTACTCTGCCGCCCGCTCTTCGAATTTGAGACAATACCATATACGTATTACTGTTTCGGATTTTCCCTGGCTGTAGTGAATCATTTACATCCAGTAATTCACTACCAGTCGCTAACAATCCAATTACAGGCTTTCTCGCCACTGGCACCTCACTATAACCGAACGTAGCAAGAAGAGCTGAAATACCTGGATGAATGTATGATCCTTTTTTTGCAAGAACCGTTCCTTTACGAGCATCTTCACCTTGAAAAGAAATATTGTCACCCGTTTTGAATGATCGCTTCACTTCCATATAATTGTTGCCAGTTTTCTCATATTGACGAGTCAGCTCTAACATAACCACCGCATCACACCCATTCGGAATTTGCGCTCCCGTCATAATTCGAACTGCTTGAAACGGACCTACTTTCTCGTGGAATATTGATCCCGCACCAATTTCACCAATTACTTCAAACATAATTGGCGTTTCATAACTTGCTACATTCGTATCTTCTGCTCTAATAGCAAACCCGTCATACGGTGAACGATTGAATGAAGGTACATCATGGTCAGCTACTAAATCCTCTGCTAATATACGCCCGTAAGCTAATTCAATAGGTAGCAGCTCCTTTAATCCCTCATTAGCAAATCCCATTACTTTACGAACAGCTTCTTCAACCGTAATTGGCACTCTTCTTTCCATTATTGACAACCCTTTCTATTAACCGAATACACGATAATATAATTGTTTTGCTTTCGAAATATCATTTGTACCATGAATGAAAATACGCCCGTCTCGAAAAATAACGACGCGGTAATTATCTAGTTGGCAAGATAGTAAATACAGATTCCGATCTACTTTCCCTAGTTTGTTTAATACTTTTTCTATATCGTCAAAATCGTACTTTCTATTTTCTACTGGCCTAATTTGTACTGTATTTCTTCCGCATAAAGCAGCTACCTTCGTTTGGTTTTCGTATGATAAATAAGGATAAGTTCGATTTAAGCCGCACGAAGGGCAATCGTCTGTTTTGATTTTCCCTAGTTTTATAAAATGGTTTTGATTACTCCATATATCAAACATGAAAAATGTTTTTCTAATGGCTGAAAAATCTCCTACTAAACTTTTGAATGCTTCCGCCACTTGATATGCTGCGACGATTTGAACAGTCGGGCTAATAATTCCGGCAGTATCACATGTCACACCTGTAACAGGAACGTTCTTCAGCACACAATGTAAACACGGTGTCTCTTGCGGAATAATTGTATAACTCATACCGTACGATCCAACGCAAGAACCGTATACCCACGGGATATTATGTTTTTGTGATAAATCATTTATTACAAATCGAATATCGAAATTATCTGTTGCATCAATTATTACATCTACATTTTTTAATAGGTCTTCCATATTTTCTGCAACTGCATCCATTACGAAAGCATCTATTTGTACTTCCGAATTAATTTGTTCTAGCCGATTTTTTGCAGCAATTGCTTTCGGTATTTTCTCTCTCGCATCTTGTTCAGAGTACAATTGTTGCCTTTGTAAATTACTCCATTCAACGTAGTCACGATCAATAATCGTCAACTTGCCGATACCTGCACGTACGAAACTTTCAGCACTTGCACTTCCTAATGCGCCTGCTCCTACAATTAACACATGTTTATTTCGAATTTTTTCTTGTCCTTTACTCCCAATCGGTTTGAACAACTGCTGTCGTGAATACCGCTCAGTCATTACATACCCTTCCTCTCACGAACTCTATTTCATATTAGAATGTTGTTTTTGATAACAAGCAAAGTAAGCAAATCCAACAAATCCAGCTCCCCCAATTACATTTCCGATAAAAACAGGAACAAAATTTCTAGCAAGATCCATCCACGTCAGATGACCTGCAAAAATAACTGCTGAAATAACAAACATATTTGCTACCACCTGCTGAAATCCAATCACTACAAATGCCATAATCGGAATCCAAATTCCGATTATTTTCCCGACAAAATCACTCGTCCCATAAGCGAGCCAAAGCGCAAGACAAACGAGCCAATTACATCCAATTGCTAAAATTAACGTTCTCCCAAACGTTTCATGTAACTTTCCTTCTGCTATCGCTACCGTTTTATTTAAATACTCTCCCTCTGTTAATCCGCCAAGATGACCGAAACAATACGCAACAAAAATAGCTCCCACAAAATTCATAAAAGTAATCCAAACCCAATTATTTAGTACACTTACCAATGTAATTTTCTTTGCATAAAGCGCCATAGAAAGTGACATCATATTTCCGGTAATTAATTCTCCTCCTGCTAATACGACGAGCATTAATCCAACAGGAAAAACCGCTCCTCCTAAAATATTGACTAAACTACCCCAGCGCTCAGGTAAATTACCTAAAACGCGAATGTTAAGCAAAAAACCTAACGAAATAAACGCTCCTCCTAAAAAACCGAGAATAAGCATTGCTGGCAACGTCTGACTTACTTTTTGAACACCGGCCTCAATTACAAGCTCAGCAATTTGTTCCGGTTTATGAAATGCCATTACCAATTCCCCCATTTTCTCCAAATAAAAAAGCAGCTTCAAAAAACCTCCTCAAAATAAAGGTTTTTGAATGCTGCTTAATTTCTCTGCACATCTTTTACAGAGATATCAATCATCACTTTTACTATAAAATAGAAAATCTACAACCGTTGCATACTTTCCATTTTGTATATACTTCATCAAAGCGTCACTCTTACATATCAACCACCAATATGTGACATTTCAATTTTAGGCGCTCTTTTTTTACTAGTATGACTTAAGCGTTCATCTGAATAACGATCTTCTCGGTTGTTCCATATATCACGTACGATATATGTTATTTCATCGTCAGTATATCCAGATCGAAGTAGTTCTCTCAAGTCATTTCCTTTAGAAGCGAACAAACAAGTATATAATTTTCCTTCTGCAGAAATACGTGCTCTCGTACATGATGAACAGAAGGAATCTGTTACTGATGAAATAATACCTATCTCTTCATCACTTCCAATATAACGATAACGAGTTGCAACTTCACCTGCATAATTCGCTTCTATCCGTTCTAATGGCATAACTTGATGAAGCGCATCTACTATTTCTTGTTTCGAAACAACCTCTTTTAATTCCCAACCATTATAATTCCCAACGTCCATATACTCAATAAAACGAAGAATATGCTTATTTTCCTTAAAGTATTGCGCCATCTGCAAGATGTCCTGTTCGTTTTTCCCCTTTTGAACGACCATGTTTATTTTAATTTTCATACCAACTTCAGCTGCAGCCTGTATTCCTTCTAGAACCCTTTGCACTTTGCTTCTATTACCATTCAAATAGAAAAAGCGATCTTCTTCTAAGGAATCTAAACTAACTGTCACACGTGATAAACCCGCCTTATATAAATCAGGAGCAAACTTTTTAAGTAACGATCCATTGGTTGTTAAACCGATATCCTCCACACCATCTATTTTATTAAGGCGCTCAATAAGCTGCGGAAGACCTCTTCGAAGTAACGGTTCTCCGCCCGTAATTCGTAACTTTCTTACACCTAAAGAAACAAAAATACGTGTTATCCTTTCAATCTCATCAAAAGATAAAATTTTATCATTAGACAAAAACGAATAATCAGGACCAAATATTTCTTCTGGCATACAATAACGACAGCGAAAATTACAGCGATCAGTAACAGAAATACGTAAATCCTTTAAAGGGCGTTGTAGTTTGTCTAATGTGACAGATTTCATATTTATTGCCTCGCTTTTACTTATTTTATATTTAAAACACGCTCTGGATGTGTATATACGTTTAAGGATTGATTCCGAATAAATCCTATCGTAGTAATACCTAATTCTTCTGCTAGCTGCAAAGCCAACTCAGTTGGAGCTGATTTTGAAAGTATAATTTCACAACCAATTTTTGCAACTTTCAATAATATTTCCGAAGAAATACGACCACTAAAAACAATGATTTTATCGCTTATAGAAATATTATTTTTTAAGCAATAACCGTAAATTTTATCTAATGCATTATGTCTACCAATATCCATTCGGCTTAAAATAATAGCATTCACATCACACAAAGATGCATTATGAACACCGCCTGTATGACGAAATGTCTCTGCAGATTGCTGCATTTCTTTCATTAAACGAAAACAGCCTTCTGTAGCAACCTGTACATGTACGCCATTCATTTTTTTCGCGCTTAGTGCATCATTCGCAAAAACAAATCCTTGTCTACTCATACCACAGCATGAAGTAATATAACGTTTATTTTGCATTTGTTCGTAATACGGGTTCACTTTTTTCGTTGTGACATGTACAAATCCTTCTTTCTCTTGTACCCATATGTCATCAATATCTTCATACTTCCGAATGATTCCTTCAGATGCTAAGAAGCCTATTACCATGTCTTCTATATATTCTGGAGTACTAACCATTGTAACAAACTCCTGTCCGTTCATTTTAATCGTGACTGGAAACTCTGTTACAATGCTGTCCTCTATATGTTTAAACGCCCCTTGTTCATAACGAAAGATTTCTCTTTCTACCTGTATCGGTTTCACGATCAGTATCCTTCTCTCACGTTATATTTTTATCAAAAACGAATACCGAAACTGCAATATCTTCTTCTACTTTCATATCTGAAAATAAATTCACTAATTTTGCTCCAACAAGTTCCTCCAAATGTTCACGGGAATTCGCAGCATACACTTCTTGAATCATTTTCGTTCTAGCCAAATGAACCATTTCCGCACCGTCCATCGTACTTGAAATGAATTTTTCAGTAGGTGTTAAGTTTCCGTAAAGGGTCGCAATCGCCATATTTTCAGCAAAAACAGTATGAATTCGTTCCGGTCCTTTTCCGAAAAGTTCCTTTCGAAGTTTTCGTATCATATCATTAAATTCATGTACTTTTTTTGACATACAATTATACCTCCAAAAATCCTCATTTTACTTTATTATATATTTTACCAAAATGAGCCTTCCGCCCAAACTATTTCGTACAAACATTTGGGCGAAAAGATTCACTTCATGAAGATTATTCGTCTTTTAACCCTTTACCCATACCTTTTAAGAAATGAAGCCCAAACCCGATAGCACGGTTAATATCTGGGTCTTTCAATACTTTCATAAGATCGAATACCCCTACTTTTTTATTACTCTCTAGATGTTCATTACCTTCTTCTAGTCCTACTAATAAACTACCTATAAGCTTCTTCGTAAGTTCCGGATCAAGTTCTGTTAAAGCACCTGCAGCACCCATCATATTATTAATTAAATTTGTAACAGGCTCACGAGTCACTTGGCCGAGAACGATTTTTGCGATTGGTTCTTTCGCTTTTAGCATAGAATTTGCAGCTTCTAGCATTCCGATGTCATTTAATTCACCGACAATATTAAACATTTGATTTAAAGCTTCTTCATTATTAGCTAGAAGTTCTTTTAAATCATCTAATTTTTGCTGTTGTATTTCTTCCTCAGTTAATTCTTGTTTCTGAATCATTTTTATAGGTGCAGCCATATTTTTCTCCTCCTACTTATCCGTTAAATGCACATACCCTGGACGTGCCCACTTACGATCTACCTCAATACCAGCTTGAGGATGACGTTTTTTATTACGTGGGTTTGCTTTTGGCATCGGATTTTCGCCATCAACTTCTAGCACTTCCATACGCACTTTCGTCTGTTTATAAGCAGGTGTGTTCGTACGCGTATCAACTGCAGGACCTGTTAAGAAATTAATTGCTGTTTCATTATCTGTAGAGTTCATCGGTAAATATAACTCATTCGCTTTTACACGGTCTGTTACAAGCGCACGTAATTTTAATGCTCCAAAAGGGGAGACAAGACGAACTAATGAACCTGTTTTCACTCCACGTTCTTTTGCAAGCGCTGGAGAAATTTCAACGAAAACGCCAGGTACTTTCGTTTGAATACCTGTTGATTTATTTGTCATATTCCCTTCATGGAAATGCTCAAGCATACGACCGTTATTAATGTGAAGATCGAACTCCGCTGGGAATTCAGCTGGACGTACCCAATCAGCAATCGCAAAACGAGCTCTTTTATCCGGGAAGTTAAATCCATCTTGGAACAGAAGTGGTGTATTTGTTCCATCAAAACTTCCCCAATGGAAACTATTCCATCCTTCAAGTACTTCATAATTTGCTTGTGAGAATAGTGGTGATAAACTTGCCATTTCAGCAAAAATTTCACTTGGATGGCTATAATTCCAATTTGCACCTAATTTATTCGCAATCTCCTGCACAATCCACCAGTCTGGCTTCGCATCTCCAAGCGTAGGGAGAACTTGATACAATCTTTGTACACGACGCTCTGTATTTGTGAAAGTACCTTCTTTCTCAAGAGACGGCGCTGCCGGTAATACAACATCTGCATATTGAGCAGTTTTAGATAAGAAAACATCTTGCACAACGAAGAAATCAAGGCTTGATAACACTTCATGTACATGGTTCGCATTAGAGTCTACAAGAGCCATATCTTCTCCGACAAGATACATAGCTTTCATTTTCCCTTCATCAATCGCATGAAGCATTTCAATATTATTAAGACCTGGTTCACTATTAATTTTCACTCCGTAAGCCATTTCAAATTTCGCACGCTCCATATCGTTAGTCACGTGCTGATATCCTGGAAGCCATCCTGGTAAAGTACCCATATCACAAGCACCTTGTACGTTATTATGACCTCGAAGTGGATATGCACCAGCACCTGGACGACGATAATTACCTGTTGCAAGAAGTAAGTTTGAAATCGCAGCAGAAGTATCAGATCCACCCGTATTTTGCGTTACTCCCATACCCCAAAGGATACATGTACCATCTGCATCACGAATCATTTCAGCCATTTGAATAAGTGTTTCTTTTGAAATACCAGTCATTTCTTCTGCATATTCAAGTGTATATTCTGTCAGACTCTCTTTGAAATCTTCAAAGAAGTTTACATTCTCATCAATAAATCGTTGATCGTGCCAGCCTTGATCAATCATATATTTCGTAACAGCCATTAACCATACTTGATCTGTTCCTTGTTTTGGACTAATAAAGACGTCTGAACGCTCTGCCATTTCTGTTTTACGAAGATCAGCCACAATTAATTTTTGTCCGTGTAATTTATGTGCACGTTTAATACGTGTAGCTAAAACAGGATGACCTTCTGTCGGATTACAACCTACAATAATAACAAGACCTGATTTTGCGATATCTTTAATCGTTCCAGCATCTCCGCCCATACCAATTGTACGGAATAATCCGTCTGTCGCTGGCGATTGGCAATAACGTGAGCAGTTATCAATATTATTCGTTTCAAATACTTGTCGAGCTAGTTTTTGAATAACATAATTGTCTTCATTCGTAATTTTTGATGAAGAAATAAAACCGATAGCATCTTTACCGTATTTTTCTTTAATAGATCCTAATTTACTTGCAACTACATGTAGTGCCTCTTCCCATGTAGATTCAACAAACGTTCCATTTTTACGAATTAAAGGTTTTGTAATTCTTTCTTTAGAATTTACGAAATCCCAACCGAATTTTCCTTTTACACAAGTAGAAATTGCGTTAACTGGCGCATCAGAAGAAGGCTGTACTTTAAGGATTTTACGCCCTTTCGTCCACACTTCAAATGAACAACCTACGCCACAAAATGTACAAACTGTTTTCGTTTTCTTCGTACGAGTATCACGCATGGCCGCTTCCACTTCTGATACCGCAAAAATACCGCTATATCCAGGCTCAACTTCTTTAATTAAATCTACCATCGGTTCAAGAATATCTGGTTTTAATCCCGTCATAAATCCAGCTTCACCGAGCATCGTTTTCTCCATTAAAGCATTACAAGGACAAATGGTTACACATTGGCCACAGCTCACGCATGAAGAATCATTAATATTTACTCCTTCATCCCAAATAACTCGTGGGCGTTCCGCTTCCCAGTCTATTGATAACGTTTCATTTACTTGTAAGTTTTGACATACCTCAACACATTGACCGCATGCAATACATTGATTGGGATCGTAGCGATAAAACGGATGCGTCATATCAACTTCACTTACATCTACTTTCGGTTCATAAGGATATTTTTGATGTTCAATCTCCATTAATTCTGCTGTATTATGCAGTTTACAGTTCCCATTGTTGTTATCACATACCGTACAGTATAATAAATGATTTTCTAGTAACCGATCCATCGCCTCTGTTTGTGCTTCTTTTGCACGAGTAGAATTACGTTCAATGTTCATACCTTCCGTCGCCACTGTCGAACAAGAGCGCATTAACTTTCCGTCAACTTCTACAATACAAGTGTCACATGTTTGAATAGGATCTACTTCTGGCACGTAACAAATTTGCGGATGTTCAATCCCGTTCTCATTAATAACACCCAATATCGTTGAACCAGGCTCCGCTGTATACTTTTTTCCGTCAATTGTAATATGAACCATGTTGTTATTCATGGTCTTTCCCCCTTTTTGAGAATAAAAAAACTCCACCACGAAAATATACGCACCACATTTCGGCACGTTATTATCATGGTGGAGTAGTTTATTAGCACATCTTGCTAAAATACCAATCCATTTATTCATAAATAAAACGATAGATTCATAACAGGTCATATCACGATTCCATCTTTAACACTATAATTATAGCGTTAAAGCTAAAAATATACAATATAAAATTTAAACTACGCATATGTCCGCATAGAACTATCCATAATAACCCATATAATATATGACAAGGAGTAAGCGAACAAATGGGGTCTTTTAATAAATGGATACGTGGTGAAAAATCTTTTTCTGCACAAGAGCAAGCTGATCACCAATTAAAAAAATCTATTTCTTCTTCTCTTTCCCTTAATTTAAAGCACTTATCCAAACTGTTTAGCGGTATTCCAGAATTAATTACACGCACTTTCCCGTTAAAAAACGGCAAAGAAGCTGCACTTATATATATGGAAGGACTTGTAGATAAAACTGTTATTAACATTGATATTCTTCGCCCACTCCTATTTAAAGAGTGGAATGAGGACGATTTTTGGGAATCTTCCGTTACAATCGGGAATATAAAGAAAGTTCAGCAGTGGGCAGACATCGAACAGTCCCTTTTACATGGAAAAAGCATTTTATTCATTAATGGACAACTTACAGCTTTAGAACTAGATACGCAATCTGCGCCAAAAAGAAGTATTGAAGAACCGACTACAGAAACTTCCATAAAAAGCTCACACGAAGGATTTAATGAGGTAGCGAGCGACAGTCTTGCACTTATTCGTCGCTATATTCCAAATCGCGAATTGAAAGTGAAGGAATTCACTGTTGGTGAACGAGCTACTTCAAAGGTTTTTTTGCTATACCTAGCAGACACTGCAAATGAAGATGTCGTACAAGAAATGGCATGCCGTATCGAATCCATTAAAGTGGATGCCATTCTTACTACCGGAGAATTAGAAGGATTTGTTGAAGATAATTCCTATACTCTCTTTCCCCAATTATCTATCACTGAACGCCCTGACACAACGGCCCATCATATTCTGGATGGACGAATTGCTATTGTTGTAGATCGCTCACCAGGCGTATTAATTGGACCTATGACCTTTTCAGCTTTTTTTCAGACGATAGATGATTACAGCTTTAGGCCAATGATTCCATCTTTCATACGATTACTTCGTTTCACCGGATTATTTATTGCAATATTTGCACCAGCTCTTTATATTGCTATGATTTCCTTTCATTATGAAGTGATTCCACTTAAATTATTGTTAACAATTGGAGAATCTCGAGCTAAAATTCCTTTTCCTCCTATATTAGAAGCACTTTTGATGGAATTAGTACTTGAAATGCTCCGCGAAGCTGCGGTTCGGCTTCCTGGTCCCGTTGGACAAACGATCGGCGTCGTAGGAGGGATTGTTATTGGACAAGCCGCGGTTCAAGCAGGAATCGTAAGTAATGTTATGGTTATCGTCGTATCTATTACTGCAGTCGCTTCTTTCATCATTCCTAACATGGAAATGTCGGCAGGAATTCGGCTTCTTCGATTCCCAATGATGGTAATCGCTTCTTTATTTGGTGTCATTGGCATTATGGTCGGGATGGCAATTATCATCATCCATATTCTTTCTATGGAATCACTTGGTGTACCATATGGTAGTCCTTTTTCTCCGTCATTTGCTTCGGATTTAAAAGACATTCTCATACGTTTCCCATGGAAAATCATGAAAAAACGACCTCTCTCTCTTAACTTGAAACAAGAAAACCGACAACGAGATATGAAGGAAAGGAAGGAAAAAAAGTGACAAATCGCGCAAAGAGGGAGATCACTTTATTTCAATACATTCTAACAATTAGTGGTGTTCAAGTTGGATTTGGTGTACTCACACTTCCACGTGAAGTTGCACAAGGAGCGAATACCGATGGCTGGATGTCAATTATTATTGGATGGGCTATAACTACTTGTGTAAGTCTTTGTATTATACAAATTATGGCGAAACATCCTGGTTATTCTTTACTTGATGTGTTAACACGTTATTTTGGGAAATGGCTAGGAAAAATCGCGATGCTGCTTTGGATTTTATATGCTGTACTTGCAGCTGTCTCTTTAATATTCTCCCTCTTATACGTTATTCACATTTGGATTTTACCTAGATCTCCTATGTTTTTAATTATGATGTTACTATCTATTCCAATGCTTATGCTCGCATGTAAAGGTGTTCTTATTATTAGCCGCTATGCTGTTTTTACTGTCTTCTTTACACTCTGGATGCCATTATTATTATTTATCCCACTTAAAGACGGGCATTGGGTTTATCTTCTTCCTCTCCTGAAAGAGGGATGGATACCCGTTTTCAACACAGTAAAATCAACTATTATTGCGTTTCTCGGATTTGAGTTTGCATTTGTCCTTTATCCTTATCTCAGTAATAAATCATCTGCAAAAAAAGGCATTGTTCTTGCGAATTTGATTACGCTATTTGTTTATCTTCAAGTCACGTTCGTCTCTTTTGTTTATTTTAGCCCGGATGGTATAACAAAGTTTTTATGGCCCACTCTTTCTCTTGTTACACCATTTCACTTTTCATTTCTTGAACGGTTTGAAATTATCTTTTTGTCATTTTATCTCTTCATTATTTTTGATTCTTGCATTCCCTATATTTTCACTGCTTCAGATGGAATCAATCAATTGCTTAACAAAAAAGGGAGTTCATTACCTGTTTGGTTTTTATTATTAGGGTGTGTTTTCGTTTTATTCTTTTATATCCCATCCTCGTATCAAATAAGTGCATTGCGAGAATTTTGGGGAACTGCAAGTTATTTTATCGTTTTTCTATTCCCAGTCTTATTTCTCTTATACATGACACTTTATCAGCATTGGAAAAGGAGAAAAATTTAAATGAGATGCTTTATTTTCACTATATTTTGCTTTCTCATAACCTTTTTAACAGGATGTGGAGGAGATCGGCTCGACTTAGAAAAACAATCCATTTCATTAATTTATGGGTTTGACGCAAAAGCAAAAGGAAAATTAATTGTGTACCACGTAAACCCTATTTTTAATGAAGATGTGGAGAAAAAATACGAAACTCATGAAGCGACAGTACATACCCCTCGAGAAGCGAAAGCAACATTTAATAGTTCAAGTAGCGGTTTAGTATCTACAGAAAAGTTACAGCTCATTTTATTTAGCACGAAGTTTTTAAAACAAGAAGGCGCTATGCCTTACCTTGATGTTTGGTATCGCGACCCTAAAAATACTGGAAATATGCGCATGGTTGCAGTTGACGGTCCAATTTCTTCCGTTATATATAATAATTTTAAAGATAAGCCTGCACTTCCTGAATATTTAACAGATTTAATTAATACGAACAAACTGTACAATCGAACCGCGTTTACGACATTCCATGAATTTCATAGGCAAACTTTTAATAAAGGTATAACACCTGCTATCTCAGAAATAAAAAAAGGAAAAAAAGATATTATCGTTACCGGTTCCGCACTATTAACTTCTCGCGGAATTTATAAGATGTCTTTAAATCGATATGAAAGTGCCCTCCTTCTTCTATTACAAAAGAAGGCCAATACACCAGTTTCTCTTACAATGAAGATCCCTTCTACTCAAGTTGAAAGTAATAGTGATTTAAAAGATACAGACGGCAAAGATTTCGTGACAATAAATGTTCTTAGTATGAATCGTGACATTCACACAGGTTATAACGATAACCACTTCAAATTTAATATTGCAATGGATTTTAAAGTTTCCGTATCTGAACTTACATTCAACATGGATATAGACAAAGATAGAAAGAAATTAACTTCTCTTATTACAAAACAGCTAAACAAAGATTTAAACGATTTAATCCACAACATTCAAAAACAGCAACTTGATCCGTTTGGATTTGGTGATTATGCGAGAGCGTTTCAATATAAAGAATGGAAAACTGTCGAAGATGATTGGCCACGTGCCTTTTCAAAAGCTAATGTGAAAGTAGCTCCTACTATTAAAATTTTAGAAAACGGGATCATTAAATAATAAAAACACGCTACTTACTCTTATACGTGTAAAGAGTAAGTAGCGTGTTATCATTTTTATCTTAAAACTTCTTATACAGTTACGCTTCTGTTTCTGGTTCTTCGTTTTCCGCTTGTTCCAATCTTTGTTGCTCTGCAAGTTCAGCTGAAATCATTCCATAATAAATTTCTGGATACAATCCAAATATTTGATATACACTTCCTAAAAACGGCATCGGAATCCCTCTTTTCTAAAGTTGTATTGCCACTTTTAAGGATTCCCTTTTCATTCATTAAACATTCGTTTTTGGCGTCTCCTCTTCATCATGAACGCTTAATAAATTTTGCCATTTTTTATAAGGAGCACTATTTGGATCTACATAACCTTTCGCGTACGAACGATCCCACAATTGTTTAATAAACATTTCTTTCTCTTTCTTTGCAACCATATCGGCACCTGTACCGTAATAGTTTTGGAAATACAACTCAATTTCATCAAGGAATAGCCTTAATAATTCATCAGAAGTTTCTTCTAGCGTTGGATCATATTTCGCTTCACGGTCATACATTAAAATCATATCTAATATATTATGGACATGCTCTTTACGAAGCCATCTAATATCTTGAGCACCTAATACAAACGGATGTGTATATAAATGTCCGCCCTGTATCATAGCTTTTTCTTGTTCTTCTTCAAATCTGGACAAGATGTTTTCATAAATAAACGGATTATGAAGCAACGCTCTGTGTAATTTGTAACTTTCACTTGAAATATTTTTTCCCATCGACTGAATTAAGAAGCTACGCCCAACGCCGTTATATTGATACACGAACTGACCATCAACAGCAACTAAACTAATCCAGCGATACATATACGCGTATAGAAGAGCTCGATTACATTTATCGTAATCTAACTTCGTTTGTGTTACATTTAAGTCTGGCATGAATGCTGGTAAGTGCCAATACTTATCTAAATGCGGCGTTAAACTAGATTTTTTACTATTCAACTTGTTTACACGGCGATAGTATGACTGAAAATAATCACCTTTATCATTCATAAATCCATTTGCAATGTGTCCAGACGAAAGCTTAGGAAAGTCTTGCAACGATAAACCGTAATGCGCACGATAACAAATGACTTCAAATGGCGAAAAAGCTTCATGTACTGTATCTTTTTCTTTAAACATTTCTTGAATTAATTCCTCTTGTAGTTCTTTCTTTAAAGACGGATGTATACCCCAATATTGTAATTCCCTATGATGTGAAACTTTCGGCACAAATGGACTAGCTAAATGGAACAAGTCTTCAATTTTTTCACGGACGTATTCATCACGATCACGCTTCTTATAATCCGCTTCTTTTCGTAACGCCTCAACGATATTCAGTTCTAACTTATCGCGATAGCGTATTTGTAATTCATCGTAGCAATAACTTAGTATGTGCTCACGATAAAAGTCTTCTACCTTTTTCGATTGAATCTCTTCTGTTTTCGCATCCCGGCAATATTCCCCGTATAAACTCATATAAATTTCCGCAGATATATCTTTCGGTAATACTCCTAAATTTAAATGTTGCTGCATATCTTGCCATATTTTTTCTTGTAACTTCTCTTCAGCTAATACGTATACATTCGTTGGGTTTGTTTTCCCTTCAAATTCCTTGCTTCGTTTTTGAATTTCGAACAATAAATTTTCACGTGTTTCGTGTAAATTATCAAAAAACCTTTCCCAATATTGAATCATTTTATTAACTGCTTGATATAGTGATTGATACACGAGTTCTAATAGCATTTCTTTACGATACTCGTTTAATTTGTGTACGTACTGCGTTACAATATCTTCAAATTCTTTTTTAAACAAACGCTGCTGATTATTCATCATTTTCCCAAACCAGCCTTGTTGCTGCGCGATTTCTACTCGGCGAACAGCTGTTACCGTTCCATCAATATTACTTACATTAAATTTCTTATCGTAGTTTTGAATTAAATTACGCTTTTGTTCATTATTTTCATGTAAACGATTCATTTTCTCTACTAACTGCTTTCGAATTTCATACAACATAAAACGAGCTGATACTGGATGAACAGGATCTGTTTTCTTTAAAAACCATGTATTTAGTTGATATGACTGCCCTTCAGAACCACTTGGTGAAAAACGGTCTGATTCAATCATGTCATATAAAAGTGTCGTTACGTGTTCATGTACGCGGCTCGGAATCGCATACGCATATAAACGAACCGCATGATCCACTCTTGCTACTTCACCTTTCATTTGCTCCATCATTTTCAGCTTCGCAGCCGAAATTTTACACTCATGCTGCAGACGGTTTAATTCCTCATCTTTTTGCACCGTACGCTGTACATAGCTTTCTACAGCTTCTAAAAATAATTTAGATTTCGCTACACCAACCTTACCACCTTCTGCTCCTTCACGCGTTTCATTGTACATTTGTCTATAGAAAATATGAGCCTGCTCCGGACGAGTAGCAAGATGTTCTAAGTCTTCTAAATAACTTTTCCCACGCTCTGGCTTTTCACGTTGCATCCCTCGTTTTACATCTTGATCATATCTTTGTTTCTTCTCTTGAAACAGTTGATCTAAATGAAGCCACGATTCATCTAAACCTTGCACTGCCCATTTTAAAGCACAATATTTTAACACGTGCTCATACGGATAAATAATCTTTGCCGTTCCTGCCCCGCAATATCGTCCTTTCCCGCTCGATTCTGCTAATTGCTGAATTTGATTATCTTCCTGCGCAAAATGGTTTGCAGACATCGGACTAAATAACTGTAAATAAATCGTATTTGCCATTTGCTCCATATAATCTGATAAATTGTGCAGATGGTGTCCATGTAGATTTTCATAATCGTATAAGAAACAATAATTGTACGGTAAATGATGCTGTTTAATCGTATGATTCGTTCTCCCATCCTCATCTACTTGATCAGGACGATACTCTAATTCAATCGTGACGCCACCGCGTTTTGATAATTCCCCCGTAGAACCGAGTGTAATGGCATGTAATTCTTTTAAAGATGCATAGCCGTTTGCTTGCACCGTTTCAAACTCTTTCGCACTAACCGTTCTCGTCTTAACTAAAACGTCAGGCATTAGAAACGCACCACGTATTAAAATGTTGTGATGCTGCAGTTTTTTCCGAAGCATTTCACGTAAATATAATGCAATTTGTAGAAACATCCCTGAACCTGTTCCGCCCGCTAGTGACGTTACTATAATGACACGTACTCCATATTCCGTTTGATCGCTTGTAACCGGAAAAATCTTCTCGATTTCTTGCCAAAAGGATGTCAATTTATCTTCTTTCATCGCAGCACGTAACGCTAAACGGGAAATGACGCGTAACTGTCCTGCCCCTTCCGTCAGTGGTTTATCAAGTATAGTCGGGTCCATTGGAAACCATTCTGGAATCGTTGGATCTCCCGCAATATACTCTCTTGGCGTTTTACTTGAACTCGTTTGTGTTTTAAACTTTCGAATATGATCAAATTTACTCAATGTATTCACATCTGTATCAAATACGTGCATTGCTACCTTTTTCCGGCGCTCCTCAGGTAGTCTTTCATATATTTGATGTGTTACAGTACTACCGATTCCACCTAAACCAATTAATATCGTTGGAACTTGTAACGTCATGTGAACCACCTTCCTATTCTTGCTTGTTTGAAAAGAGGAGGGAAAGCTAAAATCCCCCTCTTTGCCCTATCTACTATTCACACTCGTACCTGTAAATCTCTTTACCATATCCTCTATCAATTACTAAAAGTTCATTTGGATATAGCGTCTTATGCTCCATTCCAACCTCATCCTCTGTTATAAACATCCCATCAATAATCATTCCTACTACTTGTGACTCTTTCGCTACAAATATTGATTTCGATCCTTTCTTTGCTATAAACGTAACAGATTGCACAGTCTTTCTTTCTGCCCTAAACGGAATGCCAAAATAGTGCTTCCACCATTTATTTTTAAGTAACTCTGGTTCAGATTGATATAACCAATCTTTCGCTACCTCTTGATCCCATTCATAATACAATAGTGCTTTCCGGTGAAATCTTGGACGAACAATCCATCCTAAAACGATTATTCCTACTACTAACAGTAATAAAGTGATAGGAATAACAAACTTAAAGATAAGCGCATATTTTTCATAAAACGGTGCATTTTGAATATGAAGTGAAATACTTTTCTTTACTTCTTGTAATTTTGAATCTTGCACTGCGATGGTAGCTTCTACGGTGCCGGTATCTGTAAAATTGAATGTGTCGGAGTAATGAGGTCGAGGATAAATATAAATTTGATTACCATGTTGTTTTATTTCATAGTTGATTGATTGTTTAGATGTGACACCAGTAGATTTTAATAGTTTCTTTACAGCCTCTTCTGTCATCGGCTTACCATCTAACTGTGGTTGTATAATAAAGGGTTTACTATTCTCTAAATTTGTTACTTTTTCTTCATAATCTTTCGTAATAGTTTGCAGTGATAATTTTGGTTTTTTCGTTACTTCGACTTTAAATTCTTTCGTCTGTCTGTAAAATCCCTTTATGTTCATATGAACTTTCCCGCGCACTAATCCTTTATCAATCTTCGTTTCGTAGTAAAATACATGTTTTTTATCGTCCCACTTCATCTGGTACTGTTTTCCGTCTATTTCTACTTCTGCCTGAAAATATGAAGACTGAATTGGTAATTCGGTAGGCTTCGCTTCAATAACAGCGGTAACACCTTCGTACATTTCTTCCACATTTTTTTGACTACGATCATCTTTGTCATAAGTAGAAACAGTATAGTTAAGCGCTGGTTCAACTAGTACTTGTAGTCCTTCTTTCTCAATGTCTCGATCCACCTCTATCGTATAAGTTCCTGGTTTAATAACTTCCTGATTTTCCGTACTGATATGAACTATATTTCCGAATAATTTCGCTTCTCCTGGTGCATGTATGGAATAGGAAGATTGTAATTGTAACGGTTTAGAAATTTGTGTGACCTGATAAGTAGACAAAGAAGGCGATTGTCGTACAAGCGTCATACGCTTTAATGGAAATGGTGTTGTAATCTCTACTTTCTTCCCTACTACTTTCGTTTTTACAATCGATTCAACAGAAGAGAACGGATCACGATTTGCAACTAATGCTGCCACTTGATTGACGCTTTTTACAATACCATCCTCTCCACTAGATGGCATCGTAACTCCGTTTATCTCTTTCTTCCATATCTCTTTAAACGTATTTAGTTGTGCCTTTTCTTGCTGTCCTAAATCCTCTTCCATCGTAATTAAAATTGGATGTAGCGATATCTTTTTTGCATCCATATCCTTCTTAAACTGTGCTAGCTTCTGCAAAATTTGTTCTTTTCCGCCAACCTTATCTTTCTCTAAATCATTAAATGCCCCGTCAGTTAAGACAATAAGCCAAAATTCACGTTTTCCATCTATATCTGCTTCCTTTTTTATAGATTGCATCGCCGTTTCTACTGCGCTAAACGGAGTATTTAAATACGTTTTCCATGCCCCAATTCCCTCAATTTCTGTTTGTCTCTTATCCTTCGTTAATGAAATGTTTAATGGATCATTCGGCTTGCTCATTGGAACATACGAAAATTTATCTTTTTCATCTAATAGCGCAACTAAACTTTGCAAAGCATAATTGGCATATTTCCAGCGATCGTTATTTCTCATGCTGCCCGAATCATCATATACAAGTGAAACGACCCTTTCCTTTGCCTCCTCTCCTTTTGCAAAAGTCCAAAAAGGATGTAACCATATAAATAGAAACAACATGAATGTGGCACAAATTCGAATTTTCATGATGAGGCTTCGCCACCTTTGTAGACAAATTCCTATGTTTAAATTTATGAGAGGAAACAAGATATATGACTTGTATTTTAGGACAACTACATAGCATAACTTTATTATGTAAACAGTTATATAAACTGAATAGTATTCCTTCTAGCGTTTTCTATCCGATACTATAAGTAAAAAAGCCTGTTTAAGCTCTACACTTAAAACAGACTTTTCCTACTTTTCATATTGAAAACATATATCAAAAAGTTTGATTTTGAATTAACACATCACTTCAATTGTAAATCCACCAGGTGCTTCAACATAAAACGTATACGCATGTGCATGCTTAGGAGGTTCGACCAAAAAGCCATCCTCCTTCAATCTTTGATTCATCTTATTTACTTGTTCTTCACTTTCTTGAGGAAACCCTACATGAAATGTTTGTGGATAATGTACGTCTTTCCCTTTCATTAATGTTAATATAAACCCATCATTATCACGCAAAACTGCAAAGCCATTTCCCCTTGTTCCGCTACAAGTTAAACCAAAATATTTTTCTAAAAACTCTCTAGTAGCTGCTACATCTGAAACTGTTAAATTAAGATGTTTAATTTCCAAACCGCCACCTTCTTTCTTAATTTTCTAACATTTTATCATAAAAATAAAAAACACGCCTTTCACAGCGTGTTTCATTGCTTCACATACACTTCAACAACCGGATTATCTTTATTATCCGCATGCAAGCGTATATTCTCTTCACTCGCACTATAAATACTGGCTAATAACATAATTGTTAACACATTAGGCGTTTTTGCATCGCTTCCGTATTTTCTTTCAAGTGCTTCCTTATATTCAAAATCCAAATCCCCTTGCACATATGTATACACTTCAAAGCCATCTTCTAAATTGCAAACTACTGTATCAATTATATCTGCCCCTACTTGCTTCTTCATTTCCTCTCGCAATGCTTCAATAAATTCTTCCCACGGTACTTCGTATGTCTGAAACTGATCTGTAGATTTCATTGCCTTTTCCTCCTTATATATCCTTCTCCTATATTTCCCCTTTCCTATAACAATTATGATAGATAGGGCATTCGTACAAGCCGCACTTGTCCCCCTTACATATCGTATTACTGTAATGGAGAAGGAGGAAAGAACATGCATAGACAAAAATGCTATGATACGTGCCAACGTTATTTCGGTAAAGTCGTTCGAATTGAAGATCGTGATGGGCGCGTCCATTTAGGTAAAATAATTGATGTGACAAAAAACTCTGTATGGATTGAACCAGTACAACAGCACTCATCTTTTGATACAGGATTCGGATACTATGACGCTTATACAAACGGTGGTTGCGATCTTTGCGGCGGCCTTAGCAGATGTGATAGTTGCGGGTTTGGTTGTGGTGGTGGATTCAGTGGCTGTGGATGTGGCGGTCGTGGTTGCGGTAATTGCGGCGGCTGGGGAGGCGGCGGTTGTGGATGGGGCGTTGAACTTGGATTTGGTTTCATCTTCGGAATTACATTAGCTGCATTATTTTTCATTTAACATAGTAAAGAGTTGACTATCTTTAGCCAACTCTTTTTATTTATTTTTCACATATAAAAATACGATGACCTAAAATATGTTGGTACATAAGTCGTACATTTTCATGCTGTACCCATGCCTCATATAATTCATTTGGAATATGCGAGGATACATTCCATTCTGGATCTTCTATATAGCCCGAGATCGTTTCTGCAATTGTACCACCGCCAGCAATTATAATTCTTTTAAAATTTGCCTTCTGGAATAATTGTACCCATTCATTCTCAGTTAATAGTTCTTCCATCCCGTATAACTGGACAATCTTTTCTTCCTCACTCTTCTCAATGTGCCTATCAATAATCATTTCAATGACAACAAGCTTGCCATCCTTCTGTAATACACGATAGCACTCCGAGATAACCCTTTCTTTCTCTGTAAAAGCGAGTATCGATTCTCCGAGTACGAACTCAAATGAATTATGCAAACAAGGTAATTGCTCTACATTCCCTTCAATTAATTGAATGTCTAGTCCTTCAATTAACCATCTATCTTTCGCCTTTTGAATCATAATCTCATTCTTTTCAACCGCCGTTACTTTATAACCACATTCTTTTGTCATATATGCCGCTGTTTTCCCCGTACCGCACCCTATCTCAAGGACATTTGCTCCAAATCTAAAAGGTAGTTGCGCCAACAATTGTTTTGTTAGCGTAAAGCCACCAGGATGAGCACTTCCTATTCCATAATAAGCTAGGAAATCGATGTAAGTATTTCGTTCCATGGGATTCTCCCTTTTTTATTTTATATATTCGGGGAAGAAATAAAAGTGCATAGAAAAAGCATTTTCAAGTGCTATAATACCGCAACTTGAAAATGCTCTTCTCTTTTTTATTTCTCTTCAATATACGCCCATTTGAAGCTATATTCCGGACTAATATTATGTTTCACAATTCCCTTTATATTTGGTTTCATAACATATGATTTAGCACTTTGGTATAAAGGTACAAGCGCTACATCATCTTCAAGTAACAATTTCTCTGCCTTCCCTAACTCTGTCCAACGTTTTTTTGCATCAGCCATCCATTCTGTCTTACTTTTAGTAATAATGTCATCATATTTTGAATCTGAGTAGCTCATCTGGTTCTGAGAATTTGTCGTTTCAAACATATCAAGATACGTCATTGGATCCGCGTAATCTGGATTCCAGCCACCATATGAAAAATCATAATCTTGGTCTGATTCTAATTTCAGCTTTTGCTTAAATGGTTGCAGTTTAATATTTACTGTCACGCCTTTTAGATTTTTTTCAACTTGATCTTTTACATACTCCCCAACCTTTTTCGCATTACCAGTATCATAATTTAACAGTTCAATTGTTACTTGATCTTTTCCAAGTTCTTTTTTCGCTTCTTCCCAAGCTGCTGCTGCCTTTTTAGTGTCTTGTTTTAAACCATTCTTGAACGTTTCTGCGAAATCTTTACCATCTGGTCCACTCGCTAAACCTTTTGGTACTAAGTAATCCACTGGTTTTGAACCATCATTTAAAATGACATTCGCTAAAGCTTTCTTATCAATTGATAATGCAATTGCTTCACGTAATTTTTTGCTCTTTAACGGTGTATCTTGCCCGCCACGTTTTTGGTTTAGACGTAAGTAAAACGTACTTGTTTCCGAATACGCACCAAACTCTTCTTTATTATTTCTATACTTATCAACAAATTCTCCTGATAAAAGGGCGAAATCAATCGCTCCTGTATCGTATAAATTCACTCGAGTAGCTGGTTCTTTTACTACACTATAGTTGATTTCCTCTAGTTTTACAGTCTTTTTGTCCCAATACTGCTCATTTTTCTTTAATTTCCAGCCTTGCTCATGTTTCCAATCAGTAAGAACGAACGGTCCGTTATATACTGTTGTATCAGACTCTAAACCGAATTTATTCCCTTTTTCTTTTACGAACTTTTCATTTAATGGATAGTATGACGCAAATGCCATTAAGTTCAAGAAATATGGTACTGGTCTTTCTAGTTCCACTTCAAGCGTATAATCATCTGTCGCTTTTACACCTAATGTAGCAACTTCTCCTTTTCCTTGATTAATTGTTTCTGCATTTTTAATATAGTAAGCAATAAATGCATACTCAGCAGCTGTTTTTGGATCTACGAGACGTTGCCATGCAAATACGAAATCTTTCGCCGTTACTGGATCACCGTTTGACCATTTTGCATCTTTCCGTAATTTAAATGTATACTTTTTCCCATCCTCGCTTTTCGTGCTAGATTCTGCTACAGCTGGGATTGGCTTATTATCTTTATCAAGGCGATATAAACCTTCCATCGTATTCCCTAAAATTTGTGCGCCAAGTGTATCTGTACTTTTAGAAGTATCCATCGTCGGAATTTCATTCGTTTCTGTACGATTTAGCACTTGCTTCGCTGCATATTTTATATCAGATTTCTTCTCTTCCCCGCCATTATTAGACGTTGTAGTCGATTTCTTCTCCCCACCAGATCCAGAAGAACATGCTGTTAACGCCATACTCATTGCTAAAACTGGCACTACAACCGCCGTGAACTTTTTCATCTTTTTCTTCATTCTTGTACCCTCCCCAATTTATATGTACGAAACTAACTTTGAGAGATTTCTAATTTGAATTATCAGAAAATTATTACTAATTATTATTCTACTAATTTTTCGTAATTTGTAAAGTATTTTTAATTAATATTCATAATAATTAATTTATTTAAATCAATAACAATCTATTACTACTATACGAATTCTCCCCCATCTACTATATGTAAGTACCACTTTTCTTATTCTTCTCTATTTATTTAAATTTAATTGAATAGTAAAAGAGCGTTTAAAAAATAAATAATATATTTTTCAAACGCTCTTTTTTCTTATTTCCCTTCCGTTACATACGCCCACTTAAAGCTATATTCTGGACTAATGTTATGTTTCACAATTCCTTTAACATTCGGTTTCATTACATACGCTCTTCCTGTTTGATATAAAGGAACTAACCCAGCATCTTCTTCAAGGAATAATTTTTCTGCTTTTCCTAACGTTTCCCAACGCTTCTTCGCATCACCCATTAATTCATTACCTGCTTTTGATACCATATCATCATATTTGGCATTTGAGTAACTCATTTGGTTATACGGGCTCTTCGACTCGAACATATCGATAAACGTCATTGGATCCGCGTAGTCTGGACTCCAACCTGCATAAGAAATTTCATAATCTTGTGCAGTCTCTAATTTTAATTTTTGTTTGAATGGCTGAATTTTTGTATTAATCGTTACACCCTTTAAATTTTTCTCAATTTGATCTTTAACATAATCAGCAATCTTTTTCGCAGTTCCATCATCATAACTTAGTAATTCAATTGTAACTTGATCTTTGCCAAGTTCTTTTTTCGCTGCTTCCCACGCTGCTGCACCTTTTTTCGGATCATATTTCAGACCATTTTTAAATGTATCTTGGAAATCTTTACCGTCTGGTCCTGTCGCAAGTCCTTTTGGTACTAATTGATCTGTTGCTTTTGAACCATTATTTAAAATAACATTTGCTAAACCTTTTTTATCAACTGATAATGCGATTGCTTCACGAAGTTTTTTGCTCTTTAACGGCGTATCTTGTCCGTTACGCTTTTGATTTAAACGTAAGAAGAATGTACTTGATTCTGCATACTCGCCATATTCTTCTTTGTTCGATTTATATTTATCTACAAACTCTCCTGATAGTAGTGTGAAATCAATTGATCCTGTATCATATAAGTTTACTTTCGTCGCAACTTCTTTTACTACACTATAGTTAATTTCTTCTAATTTCACAGTCTTCTTATCCCAATACTTATCATTTTTCTTTAGCTGCCATCCTTGTTCATGTTTCCATGAAGACATCACGAACGGCCCGTTATACACCGTTGTATCTGCTTCTAAACCGTACTTATCGCCTTTTTCTTTTACGAATTTTTCATTTAACGGATAGTATGACGGGAATGCTAGTAAATTCAAGAAATATGGTACTGGCTTTTCTAATTCTACTTCTAGTGTATAATCATCTAATGCTTTTGCTCCCAAATCTGTTAGAGGTTTTTCACCTTTATTAATTGCTTCTGCGTTTTTAATATAGTAAGCAATAAATGCGTATTCTGACGCTGTATTTTTATCAAGTAAGCGCTGCCATGCAAATACGAAATCTTTCGCTGTTACAGGATCACCATTCGACCATTTTGCATCTTTACGTAATTTAAATGTATATTTTTTGCCATCCTCGCTTTTCGTACTAGATTCTGCAGCAGCTGGGATTGGCTTATTATCTTTATCAAGACGATATAATCCTTCCATCGTGTTCCCTAAAATTTGTGACCCTAACGTATCAGTAGATTTAGACGTATCCATCGTCGGAATTTCTTGATTCTCTGTACGATTTAATACTTGTTTTGCTGCGTATTTAATTTCGGATTTGTTCTCTTCCCCACCACCACTAGACGTCGTACTTGATTTCTTCTCCCCACCAGATCCAGAACACGCTGTCAACGCCATACTCATCGCTAAAACTGGCGCTACAACCGCCGTGAACTTTTTCATCTTTTTCTTCATTTTTGTACCCTCCCCAATTATATGTACGGAACTAATTTTGAGAGATTTTCTAATAACTAGTTATCAGAAAATTCTTATTAATTAATATTCTACTAACTTTTCTATTTTTGTAAAGTTATTTTTAAAATATTCTAAAAATTATTTTTTTGTTATAGTAAAATGTATTTTTCACAATTGTTACTATACAAATTATTTATATCTATCAATTCATTTACATTTAATCTCATAATAAAAGAGCATTCCAAAAGTAAATAGTCTACTTTTAGAATGCTCTATCATTTTATCTTACTATTGTGGACGATGAGATTCTCACTACAAAATAAGCTAAGAAACTTTTATAAATCCACCTAAATCTAGTATTACTGTTTAAAATTATTTCCCATCTTTTTCAGTCATGTATGCCCACTTGAAGCTATACTCTGGGCTAATGTTATGGTGAACGATGCCTTTTGCGTTTGGTTTTTGAACGTATGCATCACCACGTTGGTATAAAGGTACAAGCGCTACATCTTGCTCAAGAAGTAATTTCTCAGCTTTTCCTAGCTCTTCCCAACGTTTCTTCGCGTCACCCATTAATTCTCCGCCAGCTTTTTTGATCATATCATCATATTTTGAATCAGCGAAGCTCATTTGGTTATGAGAATGATTAGACTGGAACATATCTAAGAATGTCATTGGGTCAGCGTAGTCAGGTCCCCAACCAGCAAATGATATATCATAGTCTTGCTCTGTTTCTAATTTCAGCTTTTGTTTGAATGGCTGAAGTTTAATATTAACAGTTACACCTTTTAAGTTTTTCTCAATTTGATCTTTTACATATTCGCCAACTTTTTTCGCATTACCAGTGTCATAGTTTAATAGCTCAATTGTAACTTGGTCTTTCCCAAGCTCTTTTTTCGCTTCATTCCATGCAGCTGCTGCTTTTTTCGCATCTGGTTTAATACCATTTTTAAATGTTTCTTGGAAGTCTTTACCGTCTGGTCCAGTTGCTAATCCTTTCGGTACTAAGAAGTCCGCAGGCTTAGATCCATCATTTAAAATAACGTTTGACAAATTCTTTTTATCGATTGATAATGCGATTGCTTCACGTAATTTTTGGCTCTTTAACGGTGTATCTTGTCCACCACGTTTTTGATTCATACGTAAGAAGTAAGTACTTACTTGTGAGTATGAGCCAAACTCTTCTTTATTGTTTCTATACTTATCAACGAATTCACCTGTTAATAGCGCGAAATCAATTGCATTTGTATCATATAAGTTTACTCTTGTAGCTACTTCTTTTACTACACTATAATTGATTTCATCTAGTTTTACAGTCTTTTTATCCCAATATTGATCGTTTTTCTTAAGTTTCCAGCCTTGCTCGTGCTTCCAATCAGTAAGAACGAACGGTCCGTTATATACTGTTGTATCAGACTCTAAACCGTATTTATCCCCTTTTTCTTTTACGAACTTCTCATTTAACGGATAGTACGATGGGAATGCTACTAAGTTTAAGAAGTATGGTACTGCTTGTTCTAATTCAACTTCAAAAGTAAGGTCGTCTACTGCCTTTACTCCTAGTTCAGTTACAGGTTTTTCCCCCTTATTAACGGCTTCTGCATTTTTAATTGGGAATGCGATAAATGCATACTCAGCAGCTGTTTTTGGATCTAATAGACGTTGCCAAGCATATACGAAATCTTTCGCTGTTACAGGATCACCATTTGACCATTTTGCATCTTTACGTAATTTAAATGTATATTTTTTACCATCCTCACTCTTCGTGCTTGACTCTGCCGCAGCTGGGATTGGTTTGTTATCTTTATCTAATCGATATAAACCTTCCATTGTGTTCCCTAAAATTTGAGAACCTAATGTATCCGTATTTTTAGAAGTATCCATTGTTGGAATCTCATTTGTTTCAGTACGATTTAGCACTTGTTTCGCTGCTAATTTTTCTTCTGATTTGCTATCTCCGCCAGAGCTAGAATTTGTGCTTGTCTTCTTATCTCCGCCTGATGTAGAACATGCTGTTAATGCCATACTCATTGCTAAAACTGGTGCTACAACTGCTGTTAGTTTTTTGATTTTTTTCTTTTTCACTTTCTGTACCCTCCCTAATTCTTAACGCTCTCATTTAAGAATTTTCTGATAATTCTGTTTTTCTTTATATATTTATCAGAAGATTCTTATTAACTATTATTCTACTAATTTTTTGAGTTTTGTAAAGTGTTATTATTGAAAATTTTTAAAAAATTATTTTTTTACAGTAATATTCATAAAAATTCCATAATCTTTCGAAACACTATACCTCATTGAGTTCTATGTACTGATTTAATAGTCTTTATATCCCTCCACTATAAAACGCTTGTAAATTATTGTTAATAAATAATGTATATCGTAACAAACCTCTTTTCTACAAAAATAAAAAAGCAGACATTATGCCTGCTTCAATTCTCCTCAATCTGCTTTTCACTTAATCCTAGATGTGTTCTAAGCGTATTACTCAAACTCTGTAGATCTTTTTTATTAGGATTATAATAATATACACGTTGCCCATTTGGACCATTAGGTAAATATAAATCGTCACCAGCTAATTGTATTTTTTCAACTGAACCGTTTAAACCGTACTTATAAAATGATAAAATATCATCCATTACTAAGTTTGTTTTAAAATCACCGTCAACCGCCTCAACCATTTTTTCTAGTTTCGTAATCGAACCTACACTTTTTAATTTACTTAACATCGCTTCAATAACAAGCTGTTGACGCTGACCTCTCATTGCATCACTATCAATATGACGCGTTCTTGCCAGTGCAAGTGCTTCTTCCCCTGTTAATTTTTGTAGTCCTTTTTTCAAATGAATTGCGTCAGGCTCATCTTTACTATTTTGCTCCGTAAATTCAACTGGGACATTTACTTCAATCCCATCTAATCCATCAACAATTTTAGTAAATGCATTAAAATTAAACTTCACAAAATAATCAACAGGCACTTGTAACAATTTTTCTACCGCTTCCACTGAAGCTTGCGGCCCTCCATCTTTACCATTTTTAACGAAACCACTACCATATGCATGTGTTATTTTATCTTTTTTCTTTTCAACTGGAACATATGTATATGTATCACGTGGTATGCTCGTTAATTTCACTGTCTTATCATCTTTATTAAAAGTAGCTAGCAGTAATGCATCTGTATGAAAAGCACCATTATACTCCTTTTGTCGTTCTTGATTTTCATCAATTCCCATAATTAAAAGTGAAACATTATTTGTAATCGGCTTTACAGCGTTCTCACGTAAATTTGATTTTTCACCGCGTGCTAAATGTACACTAGACTTTTGTACGAGATTAGAAGTTTTCATATACACATAAGCACCATATCCCACTCCGCCAAATAGTAATACTACTAACAATACACTTATTATCATTGTCTTTTTATATTGTCTTTTATTTTTCTTTTCTCTTGAAGAAGAGGTATTCTCCATATAGTTCCCTCCATTTTCTATTCATCTAATATATTTTTCAATTTTTCATACTTAGCGCTATCCTTTTGAAACACATTCTCTTTCAACCCTTTGTTTATTTGTATCCATTCAGTCGTAATCGAATATTGAATCATACCTTCGTGGAAACTAAGGAACTTTAGCATAATCCCCGTATTTTTCTCTACAACCATTTCAAATTTCCCTTTTAAATCTTCAGATGTACTTACAGGCATTTCTATGTTTATTGTCCCTTCTATTCTGTAGCAATCAAGTCCAAGATACTTCGTTTCTTTATAATTCCAATCTTTATATCGAATTAATAAATCCGCAAACTCTGATTGAATACTATACTTAGCAAATCCCATATATTCATCATCATATCTTTTTTTCTCGCCTGATTTTCTCAATAATCTTTCCGCGGGATTTAATTTTAATAGTTCATAGTTTCTTTCTTTTGGGCTCCATTTTGTCTCTTTATATGTATACTTCTCATCATCAAATTCTTTTTTCTTGCCCTCGTTATATATAATTGTTCGTTTTTTCGCTAGTTTATCTTCTTTCGAAGAGATCCCACTTTGTTGCTCCGTATCAATCGCATATTTGTATGTTGTAGCAATTCTTGACGAGCTAGAATATTCCTCAAATTGTCCTGAAATATTTTTAAAATGATCAATAGAATCCAGCATCTTTTCATGAATTTTTTCTTTATCTGGATAATTTACGTTCGATTTTATTTCCTCTTCATTTTCATAATCAGAAAACGCCTTTTTCTTTACATATTGAAATACTCCACCATTTTGAGCGAAAATTTGATCAGAGAACTCCGACATAGATACGATTGAAAGTGCTAGAACAGCTGCACTTATAACCATCATATAAACTCTGTAACCTTTCTTTTTGACCGGAAGATTATGTAGTGTACGATTAATCTTTTCATTTAACTCTGTCGGTACTATCACATTCTCTTCTTTTATTCTCTTTTTTAATTTCTCATCAAATAATTTTTCGTTATCCATCCTATACACCCCCTATTCCATCTTTAATTGTTTTTGCAGTTGTTCCCTCGCACGTGATAATCTCGATTTTACTGTTCCTTTTGGTATTTCTAAAAGCTTCGCTATACTCTCTTGATTCATATCTTCATAATAATAAAGCACCGTAACAGCTCTTAATTCTTCATGTAACGATTGAATCGCATTACACAAATCTATATCTTCATACTGATCACACGCACTCATATTGTAATCATTCTCTTCTGTCACAATTACCTTTTTATACGCTCTAATAATATTGTTACACTCATTCATTAAAATTCGAATTAACCACGTTTGAAAAAACTCTTCTTTTTTTAATTTTTTAATACTTTCATAGGCTTTTAAAATTGTTGCCTGTATCGCATCTTCTATATTTGTCTCATCACGCAACATAGCCTTTGCAATGCGATACATCTTCACTTTTTCTGTATGTATAAGCGCCATAAACGCTTCATGATTACCTTTTTTCGCTAAAGAAACATCGGTTTCTTCTTTTACAATCATTTTATATAAAGGGATTACTTTCACAATTGCTCCTCCTGTTTCATCCTCACTTCAAATTTAACTTTACATGTATTAGACGGATGAGCCTAGAAAAAGGTTCATTTTTTTGAATATTTTCATAAAAAAAGGTAAACATTCTTCATGTTTACCTTTACTCAGATGTAATTCTAAGGAAATATCCATCTGGATCCGTAACTTTAAATCCCTTCATCTCCCACGGATACGTTTGAATTTCTTCTTGTATTGTGCACCGCTTCCCTTTACAACGTTCATATACTTCTTCAATCCGATTGACAACAATAATTAGTTCAAAGCCATTCCCCTTCATTTCTTTTCGATTGTAAAAATAGTGATTTTCATTCAATCTTGAATCACTGACTAGCAATAAAGAAAACTGGTCGTGATTAAAACGTGCTGCATGCATATCTTTTTTATACAACTGTAAACCAATTACTTCTTCATAGAACAATAATGACCTCTCAATATCATTTACATATAACTGAACCCGGAACAAATGATTCATTCGCTTCCTCCTCATCAAAAAAAGCCCACTTTCTCAGTGGACTTTCTACTTTACAACGGTAAATCCCTCTTTCTAAACACTACAATTGCTACTATGAAAATACAAAGGGCTCCAGCAGTTAAACCTATACTCACTGGCCATATATTATACGTTCCCTCAGCAATTTCTTTCGGACGAAATAGCGTAAATAATGATATATTTCTCATCCACTCTAACTTATCGCTTAATTTACCTACCATATCCGTTACGAAGAATAAAATAGTTAAACTCGCTGAGTAGCTAAGTGCCTTTCTTTCGTCATTACATATACAAGAAAAGAAAAATGAATAAGCACTAACGACTAAAAATATGAGCCCTCCGACTACATTTATCTTCAGGAATAATTCTTTATTTAAGTTATTATCTTCTAAAAACCATTCTGCACCTACTATACCCGCTACATACGTAACAGCTACAATAATCAGTAGTCCCAATATAAGAATAGCCGCTTGTGTGATTGCAATTTGCACTCTAGATACAGGTGTTGCTAGCAAGTATGCCATTGCTCCTTTATCTACATGACGAGCAATTAAATGTGTTGCAACCGTTACACAAAAAATTGTTAATATGATAATAAACAATAAACTATAATATTCACCAGCTAAAAAATCCATTACGTTTTGAATCGGACTTTCCATGCCAACAATTTTTTTCACACTATCAGGCATAGCACTTATCAATTCATTTAACCCTTTCGCCGATACCATTGAAGGGAATATCCAAATTAACAACCATAAATATAGAGTTGCACCAGTTGCATAACTCAAAATACTTTTTTGTGTTTCTTTCAAACTAGCTAAAAACAATTGCCTATTCATGCTTTACCCCTCCTTTCTTATCGTAATAATGCATAAATAAATGTTCTAAATCCATTGCTCTCGTTTGAAGTGCCGTTACATTATAGTTTGAAAGTGTTTGTAAAACAGCTTGATAGTTTCCTTGTACAATAATCGATGCTTCTCTTCCTTTCACCGCTTCAAATTGCAAATTACATTGCGCCAGAGATTCAATCTCTTCTTGCGATGATACGGTTACATCTATTACCTGTCGTCTCATACTTTGTAAATCATGAATATTTTCAACCGTTACAAGGCGACCATCTTTAATAATCGCTACTCGATCACACGTACGCTCAATTTCAGTGAAAATATGCGACGACATAAGAATTGTTTTTCCTCTTTGTTTTTCCTCTACTATTAAATCTATAAATACTTGCTGCATAAGTGGATCGAGCCCTGATGTCGGTTCATCTAAAATTAACACTTCTGGATCATGCATAAAAGCAGCAACAATCCCTACTTTTTGCTTCATTCCTTTAGACATTTTTCGAATCGGCGTTTTCACATCAAATTGCAGACGTTCTATTAATTCATCTCTTCTTTTCGTATCCTTAAGCCCACGCATTCCTTGCATTAACTTTAAAAACTCTAATCCGTTCATTCCTTCAATAAAAGAGATTTCTCCTGGTAAATAGCCAACTTCTCTTTGAATTTTCGCTGCTTCATTCCAACAATCTAATCCAAAAATTGTCGCTTTACCATCTGTCGGTTTTATAAATCCCATTAAATTACGAATCGTTGTGGATTTCCCGGCACCATTTGGTCCTAAGTAACCGAATACTTCTCCTTCTTTTACATCAAATGTAATATGAAACAAACCTTTTCCATTTGAAAACTGTTTTGTGACATTTTGAACTGAAATCATAATTCCACCTCATTTTTTGAAATATTAAATATGTGATATTTCAAAATTATTGTACTCCTCATCTTTCATATTCGCAACAACTTTTTGAAATATTTATATGTCCATATTTCAAAATTATTGTTTTCCATTATTTTTTCTTGTATATTTTAATTGAGGTGATTGTATTGAACGGCTTTGAAAAAGTGAAAGAAAAGAAAAAACGTGCCATTAAAGAGGCCGCCTTCTTATTATTTTCAGAACGTGGATTTAATGAAGTGAAAATAGAACATATTGCAAAAAAAGCAAACGTTTCTCAAGTTACCATTTATAATCATTTCGGAAGTAAAGATGCTTTATTTCGAGAGCTTATACAAGAATTTATTATATCTGAATTTCAATATTATAAAGATCTTGCAGCGGAAAAATTACCTTTTCATGATATGATGCAAAAAATGATTGTAAGAAAAATGAATACTGGTGGGTTATTTCAGCCAGATATGTTACTACAAATGATGCAAAGAGATGAAGAGCTCCGAGAGTTTATTTATAGTTATCAAAAAGAAAAAATCCTACCTTGGTATTTAGAAATATTAGAACAAGCACAGCAAAAAAATGAAATTAACCCTCACCTTACTAAAGAAATGATGTTATTATACATTCAAATGTTCACTAAATTAGGTGATGATTTCGGAGCACAGCTTCTTGAAGGCGATCGCGAAAAACATATACAAGATATCGTTACGATGTTCTTTTATGGACTGTCCGTCCCAGAAAAATAATGTTTCTAGTGAACAAATAACATCACAAAAAAGCCCTTTAGATATTTAAATCTCAAGGGCTTTTTCACATCAAAAAATGATTAAAACTAACTTTATCTTAAAGAAGTTAAATGCTTTTTTATAGATAATACCTTATTGTAGATTAACTCTTTTAACATAACAGGCTGAATGGAGATAATCGTTTCTCCGAAATTCAGAAAATAGTTCGAAATAAAATCAACTTCTTGCTTATTAAAATAGCCTGTTATAATGTAATTTTCATTTTCTTTTTGTATCTTCATGGAAGGATAATTCTCTTTATCAAAAATGTCTTTTCCTTTTTGATTAACAATGACACTAAAATCAGTTGCATCAGGCTTTCTATGAAAAGTTGTAAGATAACTTAACAATTCTTCAAGATTTTTTGGATTCGTATTGCTTGTTTCCTCAATAGAAAGAATTTTATCACATCTAATGATTTGAACATGATTTGTCTCAAAATTAAAGATTTTAGCATACCACTGGCCAAATTTAGATTCGATTCGAATAAATTGAGCTACCATTACTTTCTCCACATCTTTTTTTAAATATGTTAAATGATAAACTCGCTCAGCAAAAATCCCCTGTAAAATTTCTTTTAAGAACGGACTAAAATTACTATGATTTGTTACTTCAAAAGAAAGCGTTTGTTCCATAATTGAAATATTTTTACTCACATTTTCAGGTAATACATGTTTAAATTTATTTTCAAGTGCAATACTTTCTATATTAAATGGTTTTGTCTTGTATCCATTTAATGTGAGAATCGAAAAGTATAACGCATACATTTCATCCACACTAAAATAAATTGGCGATAACACACTATTTTCTATAATTTTATAACTTCCATTTCTACCTAATTCAGAATATAATGGTACACCTATTTCTTCCAATGATTGAATATCTCGTAAAGCTGTACTTTTAGAAATAGCATATCTAACCATTAAATCCTTTAAATTAAAATGCCTTTTATTATTTAAGAAAATAAGCATATCATTAATTCGTTCCGTTTTTTTCATATTCCCCTCCCGAAAGGTGTCATGTATTGAAACCTTTTTAGTCTATATTATAATTATTAACTAATAAAGGAGTTGTATATGTATGACATTAGAAATAGCTATTTTTCTTTCAATGAATGGGCATGCAAAAGAGGCAATTAATTTTTATACACGCAATTTAGAAGCTAAGCAGTTAATGATTGTTACGTATGAAGAACTGGCGAAAAGAGATCGTTCTTTTAAAATTACAAGTGAAAATAAGGATCATATTGCTCACTCTGTTTTACAAATTGGGAATACAAAGCTAATGATAGCAGAAGATACAATGAATCCTAAGGAACGTTTTAACATTGGAAATAACATGTCACTTTGTATTCAAAGTGCTAATTTAGAAGAAATACAAAGATTTTATAATAATTTAATTTCCGATAAGAACGTGAAGGTAATCTCTCCACTAGAAAAAAATATCTTTAGTGAAGCATATGGTATTATTGAAGATCCATACGGCATACAAATCCAGTTAATGTATGACAAACGATTAGGCTAAATAATTTGCCCTATTCACATATTCTCAATAAAAAAAGACACGAAATTCGTGTCTTTTTTATTTTACAGTGATAACTCTACCTGTTTCACTACTTTCAATCGCTAATTGAATAAGCCTGATAACTTCTAAGCCTTCTTGTGCTGTTACAGGTGGTTTTTCACCATTTACAATACTATCTCTTACACCTTTATAATACATGTCATAACAGCCAACTTCTGTCGGAATACGCTCTAGCTTTTCTTCAACATCTACAGTAGCAAAATTCTCTTCAGCGTCTACTCCATAACCGTTATCGCCTGGCTTCATTCCATTTTTTAATTGTTCCTCCTGTGAATCCATACCGTATTTCACGATAGAACCTTTATCTCCATGCAGTGTAAAGTGTGGACCTGCTTGCTTAACGTAACTGCTACTATGTAAAGTGACACGTTTCACCCCGTAGTGAAGTATAACATGGAAGTAATCATCAATTTCTGCACCTGGTCGTTGTTTAATCACATCTGCACTTATCGCATCTGGTTTCCCAAATAATGATAGTGCTTGGTCAATTAAATGCGATCCTAAATCATATAGTATACCTGATCCTGGTAAATTCTTTTCTCTCCAGCGATCACGTACATTCGGGCGAAAACGATCGAAATGCGCTTCATATGCGTATACATTTCCTATTCTATTTTCTTCTAACAATTTCTTTATCGTTAAGAAATCATTATCAAAACGACGATTATGATATACACTTAAAACCACATTATGTTGCTCTGCTAACGAAATAAGCTCTTCCCCTTCTTCAATTGAAACAACGAATGGTTTCTCCACAACTACATGCTTACCATGTAAAATTGCTTCTTTTACATATGGAAAATGAGTCGTATTCGGTGAAGTAATGACCACTAACTCAATATCAGCACGATTTACTAATTCCTCAATTGTGCCAACAACTTCAGCGTTTGGTAACGCTTGTTTCACTAGTTCTTCTTTTGAAGATAAAATAGCACGAATATCGTATTCTTCTATCGTTTGTAATAATGGGATGTGAAATGTTGTACTAGAAAACCCAAATCCTACAATCCCTACACCTATTCTTTTCATGTTGCCCCTCCATCTGTCCGGCTTCAACTAATAATCAGTGGGGATAAAAAAAACACTCACTGATTAAAGTTTCACTTTATGAGAACGATTTCATTCAATTATTATAACAAGATTATTGTTATGGACATAATAATTTGCCTAGAAAAAAGCATCTTGCTATTATTCATAGCAAGATGCTTTCACTTTACTCCGGTCGTTTTTTCGTCCACGTTTCAATAACTTCACCAGTATCATTAACATCTAGTACTAAACTACCGTTACTATACCGGTCTTTATTTCGATACGCTTTCGGATCAATTTCTTCTACGATGTGCTTCTCTGTCTTCATGTAAACTAGTTCATCGTCTCGAACAATTTCAATACCGACAATACGGTATGGATTACGTTTTAACTCTTTGAAAATAACAAGACCTCGCTTCGCCCTCGTTGATTTTTCAATTTCTGATGCTTTTAAACGTTTTACAGCACCGCGCTGCGTTACGAGAATAAGTTGATCTTTTTCACCATTTAACGGTTTACCAGAAGCAACATAATCATCTTCTTTTAAATTAATTGCTTTCACACCAGCGGCCCTTACACCGACTGGACTTACTTCATCTTCATGGAAAATAAGTGCATATGCACCATAGGTTGCAAGAACGATATCACTCGTTCCATCTGTTGCAAATATATCTACTACTTCATCATCTTTTTTCAAGTTTACAGCAACAAACGCCCTTGAATAACGCTGTACTTTATATTGGTTTAATTCTGTTTTCTTAATCATGCCATTCTTTGTTACAAATACGATAAATCGTTTTTCTTCTTCAAAATTCGGTACGACAGTCGCCCAAATAATCATTTCATCCCGCTCAAGCGAAACGAGATTCGCAACGTGTTGACCTAAATCTTTCCAACGGATTTCTGGCATTTCATATACTGGCAGATATATATAGTTTCCTTTATTCGTAAATAAGAGGACTGTCTCTGTCGTATTCGTATCGAATCGCTCCAGTAAGATGTCACCCTCTTTCATACCGAAGTCTTTCCCGTTCGATGCATTATGCGAACGCCAACCTGTTCGTTTCACATATCCTTCTTTCGTTACAGTAACGATGACATCTTCCTGCGGAATCATCACTTCCACATCGATTTTAATTTCCTCAATTTGGTCTTCAATAATAGCACGGCGATCATCACTATATGTTTTCTTTACTCTCTTCAAATCTGTTTTAATAACTTGAAGAAGTCTTTTTTCACTTTGTAAAATTGCCTGTAATTCTGCAATTTTTGTACTTAATTCATCCGCTTCTTTTTCCAGTGCTGTAATATCTGTATTTGTTAAACGATATAATTGCAACGAAACGATTGCTTCTGATTGTGCTTCTGTAAAGCCGAATTTAGCACTTAAGTTATCTTTCGCATTGCGCTTATCTTTAGAAGATCTAATCGTTTCGATTACTTGATCTAAAATTGATAATGCTTTCATTAAACCTTCAACAATATGTTGACGATTTTCTGCTTTTCGTAACTCATACTGAGAACGCTTTGTTACGACTTCTTTTTGGTGTCCAATATATGCATCCAAAATTTTTGGTAACGTCATAAGTGTAGGACGACGATTATTTATCGCAACCATATTAAAGTTATATGGAATTTGTAAATCTGTATTCTTATATAAATAATTTAAAATACCTTCAGCATTTACTTCTTTTTTCAGCTCTACAACAATGCGAAGACCTGTACGATCTGTCTCATCACGTACTTCAGCAATTCCATCTAGTTTTTTATCTAGACGTAATTCATCCATTTTTTTAACAAGGTTCGCTTTATTTACTTCATATGGAATTTCTGTAATAACGATTTGTTGCTTACCACCGCGAATCGTTTCAACTTCAGCTTTCCCGCGAATAATAATTTTACCTTTTCCTGTTTCATACGCTTTTTTAATACCATCAATCCCTTGAATAATACCACCGGTCGGGAAATCTGGTCCTTTCATAACTGTTAATAAATCATCAACAGTACTATTCGGCTTATCAATACGCATCATCGTCGCATCAATTACTTCCCCAAGGTGATGGGGAGGAATTTCTGTTGCATAACCAGCTGAAATCCCTGTAGATCCGTTCACTAATAAGTTCGGGAACATCGCTGGAAGCACAACAGGTTCTTCACTCGTATCATCAAAGTTTGACACAAATTCTACTGTTTCTTTATCAAGATCACGTAACAACTCAGATGCAATTGGTGATAAGCGGGCTTCCGTATAACGCATTGCCGCTGCTGGATCGCCATCCACACTACCATTATTACCATGCATTTCAACTAAAACATTACGTACTTTCCAAGTTTGACTTAAACGTACCATCGCTTCATATACAGAGGAATCACCGTGTGGATGGTAGTTACCGATAACATTACCAACTGTTTTAGCTGATTTACGAAATGCTTTATCATGTACATTTCCTTCTACATACATAGAATATAAAATACGTCTTTGTACAGGTTTTAAACCGTCACGCGCATCTGGAAGCGCGCGGTCTTGAATAATATATTTACTATAACGTGCAAAGCGGTCACCTAACACGTCTTCAAGCGGGAGGTCATGAAACTTCTCTGCCTGCATGTTATTCCACCTCCGTCTCCATAATCATTTCATTTTCTAAAATATTTCCTTCTTCTTGCATACCAAATTGTACATTTCGTTCGATCCATTTACGACGAGGTTCTACTTTATCACCCATCAATGTCGTAACTCGGCGCTCCGCTCTTGATGCATCGTCAATTTTCACACGAATCAACGTACGTGTTTCGGGATTCATAGTTGTCTCCCATAATTGATCTGCATTCATTTCGCCAAGTCCTTTATAGCGCTGCAGCATGTAGCCTTTACCAACCTTTTTTGTTACACCATCTAATTCTTCATCGGACCATGCATACTCAATTATTTCACTTTTCCCTTTTCCTTTACTTACTTTGTATAAAGGAGGAAGTGCAATAAATACTTTGCCAGCTTCGATAAGTGGTTTCATATATCTGTAGAAGAACGTTAATAACAATACTTGAATGTGTGCACCATCTGTATCGGCATCGGTCATAATTACAACTTTATCGTAGTTAATATCTTCAACAGCGAATTCATTCCCTACACCACCGCCAATAGCGTAAATGATTGTATTAATCTCTTCATTTTTAAAGATATCAGCAAGTTTTGCTTTTTCTGTATTGATTACTTTACCACGTAACGGTAATACCGCTTGGAAACGTCGGTCTCGACCTTGTTTCGCTGAACCACCGGCAGAGTCACCCTCCACTAGGTACAGTTCATTTTTTTGCGGGTTACGTGATTGTGCAGGTGTTAACTTACCACTTAATGTACCTTCTGATTTCTTTTTCTTTTTACCAGTACGTGCTTCCTCTCTCGCTTTGCGAGCAGCCTCACGTGCTTGCGCTGCTTTAACTGCCTTTCTCACAAGAAGTGTAGCAACATCCGGGTTTTCTTCTAAAAAGTAAGCTAAATGCTCTGATACAATGGCATCAATTGAAGAACGAGCTTCACTTGTACCTAGTTTCCCCTTCGTTTGTCCTTCAAACTGAAGGACTTCTTCTGGTACACGTACAGAAACGATAGCCGCTACACCTTCACGAATATCTGTACCTTCTAAGTTTTTATCTTTTTCTTTTAATAACGATACTTTACGAGCATACTCATTGAACACACGAGTCATTGCTGTCTTAAACCCAGCTTCGTGTGTTCCACCATCTTTTGTACGTACGTTATTTACAAACGAAAGAATATTTTCTGAGTAGCCATCGTTAAATTGGAATGCTAGCTCTGCCTCAATTCCATTTTGTTCACCAGTGAAATATACTACCGGATGGATTGAATCTTTTTCTTCGTTTAAGTATGAAACGAAAGCTTCGATTCCTGTTTCATAATGAAAGACATCTTCTAAATCATTTCGCTCATCTTTTATTGAGATTTTCATCCCTTTTAATAAGAATGCAGATTCACGTAATCTTTCACATAATGTTTCGTAATTGTAATTTGTCGTGCTGAAAATCGTTGTATCTGGTTTGAAATGCATTGTCGTACCAGACTCTTTCGTCTTCCCGATTTTCTCTAACGTCGTTGCAGGCACACCGCCATTTTCAAAGCGTTGTTCATAAATATTTCCGTCACGCTTAATCGTTACGACTAACCATTCAGATAAGGCGTTTACAACTGATGCCCCAACACCATGTAAACCACCACTCGTTTTGTAACCACCTTGACCAAACTTACCACCAGCATGAAGTACAGTTAAAATAACTTCAGGTGTAGGTTTCCCAAGTTTATGCATTCCCGTAGGCATTCCTCGCCCTTTATCTATAACGCTAATACTATTATCTTTATGTATTACGACAGAAATTTCGTCGCCAAATCCCGCTAACGCTTCGTCAACGGAGTTATCTACTATTTCATATACTAAATGATGCAATCCACGGCTATCCGTACTCCCGATATACATACCCGGGCGTTTTCGAACGGCTTCAAGTCCTTCTAGCACTTGAATTGCATCTTCATTATATTGGAACTGATGCTTCGCCAAACTCCTTGCCCCTTTCCTAATCAAATCAGAACATATGTTTCTATTATAGAATAACGCCTCGACTATAGTTTTGGCAAGTTATCTTATCTCTTTTATATACCATTTTCAATAGAAAAATCCTTGTTTTTTTCACAAGGATTCCTCTAGGCTACTATTTCAGAAAAATAATCGTTTGTCAACGAGAAATGGATATGTATGCCAAGATTACACATTCCACACCTTTATCATGATCCAAATGATCAATATCCAAAATGGGATAACGAGTAATAATCCCCAAAAACAGCCTTTAAAAAATCTCATGATGAACACCTCGTTCATCGGCCCTACTTATCTATAACGAGGGCTGAATCAATCTTTCTCTCTTTAAAATCTATACTACTTTGTCATCGCATGTTCTACTTTAATACAACGATCCATTATTACAGTATAGCCTTTTTCTTTTAACAGTTTATATGTATCTTCATCTTGTACTCCTAATTGTGCCCAAAAAACATCTGCATCAATCTCTACAAACTCTTTCGCAACATCCATTAAAAATTCTGAACGGCGGAATACATTTACAATGTCCACATGTTCCTTAATATCCTTTAGTGAAGAAACTGCTTTTTCTCCAAGTACCTCATCTACTGTTGGGTTTACCGGAATAATGCGATACCCCGCATCTTGCATTGCTTTTGAAACCATATACGATGTACGTTCTGGCTTATCCGATAATCCAACAACTGCAATCGTTTTGCTTTTCTTTAATACTTCACCAATTTCCGTACGAGTTGGGTTTTCAATTGTCATAATTTATCCCTCCTATTCCTTTAGTATAGCCGATAAAGAAAGTCTCTTTCAATATGAAAGAGACTTTCTTTTATTTCAATTATTGATTCTTTGTAGCTGAATTATCTGCTAAAGTAGCTGTTTTCGTCATTTTTTGACCGTTACGGTAAAATGTAACTTCTACTTTTTCGCCTACTTTTTTCTTTTCATATAAATATTTACGGAATTGAAGTGAATTTTCTACTTTTTGATTATCTAATGCTACTACAATATCATATTGTTCTAAGCCAGCTTTTTCGGCAGGTGATATTGGGTAAATTTTACCTAATACAACGCCGCTTGTTACTTCTTTTGGTACTTTCAATTGATTTACTGCATAAGCTTGCACATCTTCTAATGAAACGACACCTACTCCAAGAGCTGGACGTTTCACTACTCCGTCTTTTTCAAGCGATTCAATAACTGGCTTTGCGATATTAATTGGAATAGCAAATCCAATCCCTTCAACTTCTTGTTGTGCAATTTTGCTTGAATTAATCCCAATTATTTCACCGTTTTGGTTAAATAACGCACCACCACTATTACCTGGGTTAATCGCTGCATCTGTTTGAATAACTTGTGCTTGCCAATCTGGTCGTTTATCTCCATCAATATCTACTGGAATTTCACGTTCTTTACTACTAATAATCCCTTCCGTTACACTTCCATCAAACCCTAGTGGGTTACCGATTGCAATTGCTTTTTCACCAGCACGGATTTTACTTGAGTCACCTAAAGTGGCAACTTTATTTACATTAGACCCGTCAATTTCAACAACAGCTAAATCTAACCAAGGATCTTTTCCTACTAGTTTTGCATCTACTTGTTTACCATCACTTAATTTTACAGCAAGTTTATTTGCACCATCTACTACGTGGTTATTTGTTACAATATATGCTTTATTTCCTGCTTTTTTATAAATAACACCTGATCCTGAACCAGCTTGTTGTTCTTGGCCTGTTGGTTGCATTGCAAATGGATCAATGCTTTGTTGCATATTAATAACACCTACAACAACATCTTTCGCGCCTTCAATCATACCAGGTAAATCAGTTTCATTTTTAGCTTTATTGACAACAGGAACTACAGTACCTTCAACTTTTGAATCCGAACTGAATGATGATACGGCCGCTCCATTATTTTGAGCCCATGGCATATATGGTGCTGCAAAACTAATTGTGACAGCCCCAACTACCGCTCCGACTAAACCTGTGAAAAAATAACCTTTTTTACCGCCTGATTTTCTCACTTCTCTCGTTTCACTATGCTCTTCATTTAAATTCGGTCCGTCGTAATATCCCATGTTTTATTTCCCCTCTCTGGTGAATTCGTACTTTCAGTATAGTCACAGTTTGTGTCCTTCTTGTGAACTCATCGTGAAATCCAATTAAAAAAATACTCTTATCTAACATTGTAGACAAGAAAAGTATTTTTTGTACATTCCACCTACAAAAGAGAGTATAAATTTGCTATATCCCAAAGCCAAATTACATAGTATTTTCAAGGTTATTCTTCAAATTTATAACCAACTCGAATAACAGTACCGATATGCTTCGCTTTATCTCCTAGCTTATTTCGTAGTTTTTTAATATGAGTATCAACTGTTCGGTCATCACCGTAGTAATCATATCCCCATAACTGATCTAATAAATGTTGACGTGACAACACAATTCCTTTATTCTCCATTAGATAAACAAGAAGTTCAAATTCCTTATGTGTCAATATAATTTCTTCTCCATTTACTAGCACCGTTCTAGATAGACGATTTACTTCTATTCCAGCTAAGGACATAGTATTTTCTTCCGCTACTCCTACCACGCCATCCGCACGTTTCAATAACGTCTTCGCTCGAGCTACTAACACTTTCGGGCTGAAAGGTTTCGTTACATACTCATCTGCACCTAATTCGAACCCTAGTAATGTATCATCCTCATCTGAACGTGCTGTTAGCATAATAATTGGTACTGCTGATTCTTTTCTAATTCGTCTACAAACAGACCATCCATCTATTTCTGGTAACATAATATCTAACATAATTAAATCAATTTCATGCTCTGCAAATAATTCTAATGCTATTTTTCCGTCTTCTGCTTCGATTACTTCAAAGCCTTCATTACGAAAATAATCACTAACGATTTCACGTAGTCTTCTTTCATCTTCAACTAGTAATACTGTTTTATTCATATCATCTATCCCGCCTTTTTACTCTTTCAATCGAATAATACGTTGATTGGAGCTTCCGCGAAATGGAAGTGTTAAATCTTTTTTCTCGATTTCAAATCTTCCATCGACTAAAACATCCCCATAATGTAACAACTCTATCATATCATTATTTTGAGAACTCTGTATCTCTTCTAACGTATAACCTGTATACATCCATAGATTTTTTTTCAAGTCTTTCACAGCCTTTGCTACTTTTTTCACTTCCGCAGCTTGAAAAAATGGATCTCCACCTGAAAATGTTACATCAGTTAATGGATTACTTGCAATCTCTTTCACAATTTCTTCTACTGTCATTTCAGTCCCATTACAAATATTCCACGATTTCGGGTTATGGCAGCCGAAACAACGATGCGGACAGCCCGCAAAAAACACGACTGTCCGCAACCCTTCTCCATCTACTACACTATCATGAATGATGTTCATCACTTTCATTTATGCTTCACCCGATCCATCTCTTCACTGCGTTTCGCACTATTCCACTTCGACATATCACCTACAAGATAACCTGTTATACGGCGAATTCTTTCTATATTAGCCTCGTCTTCATTTCCACAGCTTGGGCATTCATTACCAATAACTCCGTGGTAACTACAGCACTTACAACGGTCAACTGGATGATTAATTGAACCGTATCCAACGCCATGATCTGCCATCGCTCGTACAATTTGTTTTAACGCCTGTTTGTTATGCATAGCTGCTCCGTCTAGCTCAATATACGTAATGTGTCCCCCGTTACATAGGGCATGGAAAGGTCCTTCTAAACGAATTTTATTTATCGCTTGAATGTTATAGTAAACTGGGATATGGAATGAATTCGTATAATAATTATGGTTCGTTATACCGCTAATCACACCAAATTCTTCCCTATCCTTTTTCACAAACTTCCCTGATAATCCTTCTGCAGGAGTTGCAATTACTGAGAAATTCAGTTCATGTTCTTCCGTCGCTTTATCCATTCTATCTCTCATAAAGGAAATGATTTCATACCCGAGTTTCCATGACTCTTCATCTTCTCCATGATGCTTTCCAGTTAAAGCTACTAAACACTCCGCAAGACCGATAAAACCAAGACTTAACGTACCTTGCTTTAAAATGGATGCTACAGAATCTTCAGGATGTAACTTTTCTCCACCGCGCCATACACCTTGTGAATATAAAAATCGAAAATCTCTTGCTCGCTTCGTACATTGATACTCAAATCTCTCTAATAATTGCTTAATTCCTAAATCTAAGTAATAATTTAACGCTTCAAAAAATGCTTCTTTTGAGCCACTAATTAACGCTAATTTCACTAAGTTGATAGACGTAAATGATAAATTACCTCTTCCAATCGCTGTTTCTTCTCCATGTATGTTAGACATAACACGGGTACGACATCCCATGTAACATACTTCACTTTCCGGTCGCCCGTCATAATGCACGGCATTAAATGGCGCATCTAAAAATGAAAAGTTAGGGAATAACCGTTCAGCAGTTGTCTCTAGCGCTAATTCAAATAAATCATAGTTCGGATCACATTCTTCAAAGTTCACACCTTTTTTCATTTTAAAAATTTGAATAGGAAAAATTGGTGTTTCTCCTTTACCAAGACCAGCTTGTGTCGCTTTTAAAAGCTGTCTAACTAATAACCGACCTTCTTTTGATGTGTCTGTTCCATAATTAATAGAAATAAACGGTACTTGTCCCCCGCCCCTACTATGCATACTATTTGAATTGTGAATGAAAGCTTCACACGCCTGATACGTATCATTTTCTGTTTCTTTCCATGCAAATTTTTCTATTTGTTCTTTCGTAAGCGGATATGACTGTAATCGTTTCTTATGTCTCGCTACTGTTTTTCTCACATATGGAGCTAAATCAATATCAAAGAGTGCAAATGATTGACCACCGTGTTGCATATTTTGATTCGCCTGAAAAATAATAGACGAAAGAGCCAATGCACTTTTAATATCCTGCGGCTGTCTCATATGCCCATGTCCGGTATGAAAACCGTTCGCAAGCATTTGAGCTAACGGAATTTGCGAACAAGTCGTCGTTCCTGTCGCATAAAAATCTAAATCATGTGGATATAATATATTTTGATTTATCGCTTTTTTCACTTGATCTGACAATAAATTTTCAACTGCATAATATTTCGCACTCTCTGATGCGAACGTTCCCATTACCCCCATCGGAGAGCGGCCATCTACATTTGCATTTTCTTGCATTAAATCTTGCTCACTACCGTGGACAATCGTCTCAAACACTTTCATTAATTCTTCTCCACGTACATTTCGTTGTAACATTTATAACCCTCCACCAATATGTTGTTGTCTTTTGATTAAAATGTTACTACATATAGTCTTGGTGTTTCTGTGAGAAATGTAACATTCCTGTGAAATTTTTTTCACGAAATAATGAATTTTTCATTTACAAAAAAGAAATGTGCTCTTTACAAATGTATGGTACAATATACGGGAAAAACTCTTTTTACCCTTTATCAACACATTTGAATAAAGGAGACTGAACTTATGGTTACTACATATCTTTTATTTATCGTTGCCTACTTACTTGGCTCGATTCCATTCGCACTAGTCGTTGGAAAAATCGGCTACGGAATCGATATTCGTGAGCACGGAAGCGGTAATCTAGGCGGAACAAATACATTCCGCACACTAGGGAAAAAAGCAGGTTTTATCGTTACAATTGCTGACATTTTAAAAGGTACATTAGCAACAAGCCTACCGATTATTTTCGGATTAGATGTTCATCCACTATGGTTCGGATTAGCAGCTGTTCTTGGACATGTGTATCCGATTTTCGCAAAATTCCGTGGTGGTAAAGCTGTTGCAACTTCTGCTGGCGTGCTATTATGCTACTCTCCAGTTGTTTTTGCAATATTAGCTGTTGTCTTTTTCAGCCTTTTATTTACAACAAGATACGTATCACTTTCTTCTATGGTAACAGCCGTCGTTGCTGTTATTGCATCCATTGTTAGCGGGGATAAAATCTTCATTATTGCGATGTGTTTATTAGCAGGTATGGTTATTTATAAACACCGTGCAAATATCGGACGAATTATAAATAAAACTGAACCGAAAGCAAACTTTTCAAAAAAGCAAAAATAAGATCGTAACCCACATAACGCAAAAAGAAAACGTGAAGCATATTAATAGCGTCTTTTTGCGTTATTTTTTATACTAAAGAAAAAGCAACATAATTTGGAGGAACTATACATGAATCTTTCCGTAACAAAAGAAGCAGCACAATGGTATAAAAGCGAATTAAACTTACAATCGGGTGAAACACTACGCCTTTTCGTACAATACGGCGGTTGCAGTACTGTGCAAAAAGGACTTTCTTTAGGTATTCGTAAAGATGACCCTGCACATCCTGCTGTTCAAACTCAAGAAGAAGGTATTAACTTCTTTATTGAAGGCGATGATGAGTGGTTCTTCGATGGACATAATTTATCTGTTACATTTAACGACGGTGATGATTTCCCGCAATTTAATTATGAAAAATAAAAAAAGTGTGGCTTCTGCCACACTTTTTTTATTTTTTCTTAATTTCCTCATATTTCGCATACCACTCAGGATATAACTTTTTAAAGGATACGGGCCTGAACCCTTCTTTTTTCGCACAAATATTCGTCGTAGTTGCAGTAATACAAAGATCTCCGTCACCGTTATATATTTCATAACCATATACAACACGAAGCGGGCTCACATTGTCCACCCACGTTTTCACAATTGCTTTTTCACCGTAACGCATCGCTTTACGATATGAAATTTGTAAGTCTAACACAGGAGAAATAATTCCCTCTTTCTCCATTTCAACATATGAAAATCCTAAATCTTGTATAAGTTTCGTGCGACCTAGTTCCAGCCACACCAAATAGTTTGAATGGTAAACAACACCCATTTGATCTGTTTCCGCATAACGGATTTCAACTTCATGTTCTGCTACAAACATATGTATTCGCCTTCTTTCACTTCTGCTACCTTGCATACATTTAATCATAATACAGTGACATCAAAAATAAAATAAAAACAGTGAATCTTTTACCGAAAGGAGCAAGCATATGATTCAAATTGTAACTGTTCGTAGCGGTGATAGCGTATATAGCTTGGCATCAAAATATGGATCAACACCTAATGAAATAGTAAAAGACAATGGACTAAATCCATCTGAAACACTCGTCGTTGGTCAGGCACTAATCGTGAATACGAAAGGAAATAATTATTATGTACAGCCTGGCGATAGCCTCTATCGAATTTCTCAAACATATAACGTTCCTCTCGCTAGCTTAGCTAAAGTGAATAACTTATCTTTAAAATCCATTCTCCATGTCGGACAGCAATTATATATACCGAAAGGAACAAAACGAGCAGTAGAATCCATCGCTTATTTACAACCTTCAACTATACCTATTAAAGAAAGTTTAGTTAATGCTACGCGTGCTATTAATCCATTTTTAACATACTTAGCTTACTTCAGTTTTGAGGCAAAAAGAGATGGTACGTTAAAAGAACCAACTGAAACAGCTAAAATCGCTAATATTGCAACGCAAGGCAAAACCATCCCTATGCTCGTTATTACAAATATTGAAAACGGAAATTTCAGTGCCGATCTAACGTCAGTTATTTTACGTGATGCAACGATTCAAAACAAATTTATTACAAACATTTTGCAAACAGCTGAGAAGTACGGTATGCGAGACATTCATTTTGATTTCGAGAGCGTGGCACCTGAAGATCGCGAAGCGTATAATCGTTTTTTACGAAATGTGAAAACACGATTACCTAACGGATACACATTAAGTACAACGCTTGTACCGAAAACAAGTTCAAATCAAAAAGGAAAATTTTTCGAAGCTCACGATTATAAAGCACAAGGACAAATTGTTGATTTCGTCGTTATTATGACATACGACTGGGGTTGGCAAGGCGGACCACCGATGGCTATTTCTCCTATCGGTCCTGTAAAAGAAGTACTTCAATACGCAAAATCTCAAATGCCTCCCCAAAAAATTATGATGGGGCAAAATTTATACGGATTCGATTGGAAACTTCCGTTCAAACAAGGGAATCCGCCAGCAAAAGCAGTTAGCTCTGTCGCAGCTGTTGCACTAGCTCGTAAATACAATGTTCCTATCCGCTATGATTTCACAGCTCAAGCTCCACATTTCAATTACTTTGACGAAAACGGCGTACAACACGAAGTTTGGTTTGAAGATTCGAGATCTATTCAAAGTAAATTCAACTTAATGAAAGAACAAGGCATTGGTGGTATTAGTTACTGGAAGATCGGTTTACCATTCCCGCAAAATTGGCGTTTACTCGTTGAAAATTTTACGATTACGAAAAAGGGCTGACAAAAGTCAGCCCTTTTTTACTATTAAAAATCCGTCACAAAAAAGAAGAATGACAACATTCTCCCTTTTTAACCGTTATCAACAATCGGTTGTTTACCTGTTTGGTCTTGCATTTGCTTTCCTTTATTGCCACCAGCTTTTTTTGATTGTGTCCCAATATGATTCGGTGCAAAATCTTTTGAATTCTTTTTCGGATTACCCATTACTATCGCCTCCTTAACACTAGTATCGTACTAGTGTTAAGAATTATTCAGCTTGCTTAAAAAGTTTCATTTCATAACGTTTTTCAATACGCTCTTCAATACGATCGATTGCATCACGATCGCTTAATAATTGTTGTTTATTTTCTTTCACAAGTTCGTCAAATGATTTACGGCGACTTCTTCTCATGCTGTTCACCCTCTCTCCTTCGCATTCTTACTATACATAGTATGAGCAAATGAAAAACCCTTTAATCAGATTTACAAGAAAATTTTATGTTTTAGTACTCCTAAAAAAACTCCGTGTACAACTTCTTGTACACGGAGTTTTTTATACCATCATATTTAAATACTCTTTTAACTTTTCATCTGCATTCATTTCACTTTGTTTATACTCACTTAGCGCTTGCATTACGAAATCATACTGTTCTAAAATATAACTTTCTAATTTCAGGACATCCTCTAAGCTATTAAGCATAATTCTCGTGTTACCAACTTCACTTTTTAACGCCGGTTCACAATTTAAACTCGTACATATTCCCTTCACATCATCTTCTAATATCTCTGTTAACACGTATTTCTTTCGCCCTTTTACTTTTACCCTCATAACTGGATAAAAAGCTTTTATATCTAAATAACTTCCTACATTCATGCAACGAACCCATTCGATATCACGTTTATTTCGTACAAGCACCTTTTTTACTGCTTCATATACTGCTGTTTCATCAAGTACTTCCGTGTCCGATTTCCTGTTTGTTTCTTCTTCAATAGATGCACATTTTTGATAAACAGCTGCACACGTAATACAATCATCAAATGCATTATGAGAACTTAAACGAATGCCAAGCATTCGCTTTAACGTTTCAAGTTTATGATTAGGCGCGTGCTTCATATATTTCTTTGCTAAAAACACAGTGTCAATCACTTTATTTTTAGGTTCAGGCAGCTCAAGCATATTTACATTACTTTTCAAAAAACGCATATCAAAAGATGCATTATGAGCGACAATTACATTTGTATGTAAAAATGCTAAAAATAAAGGTAATATTTCTTCAATCGTTGGTGCATCTGAAACACGATAATTTGTAATACCTGTTAAACTCGTTATCCGATCTGGAATTGAACGCTCTGGATTCACATAGGAAACAAACTGATCTACTAGTTCATGATTACGATATTTCACTGCTGCGACTTGAATAATTTTATCATTATAAGGGTTAAATCCTGTTGTTTCAAAATCAATTACAACATAATCTAACGGTAAGGATATATTCCCCACTCCATACACTCCTTTATCTCTAAACGTTTATATTTCTTTTATCATAACATGCTGCTATCACTACGTGAAAAAGAAAAGGCAGAAATGGGAACTTTCCACCTCTACCTTTTCACCGTTATTTTAATTTAGCAATCCGTTTCTCCATCTCTTTTTGCGTCATCGGTCCAATGAACTTATCTTGAATGACACCTTTCGTATCTATAAAATACGAAGTTGGGATCGTAATTACTTTATAGGCTGTCGTTACATCAATATTCTTGTCCAATAAAATAGGAAAAGTAATTCCTTTTTCCTTAGCAAAATTACTTACCTTTTCTACGCCCCCACCTTTTTCTGAAGGTGTATAATTTATTGCTAAAATTTCTACGTTTTCTTTATGTTCTTTATAGAAAGCCTCCATATCAGGCATTTCTTGCTGACAAGGTCCACACCACGTTGCCCAAAAGTTTACAATCACTTTCTTTCCTTTTAAATCCGATAACTTTACATTCGTTCCATCTAACTTCATTAATATAAAGTCCGGAGCACTCTTCCCTATTTCAATACCATTACTTGCAATCATCTCTTTCATAGCAGCTTCACTTTTTTCTTGCTTCCCTTGTACCACCTGATCGTTTTTACCAAACTGTTCATACGCTGCATATCCGGCTAAACAAAGTAACACTACAATAATCGTAAACTTCCGCCACATTTTATATCACCCTAACGTGTTTGTCTTCTTATAACTTAATTAACAAAATACTATATATCTTATTTTAGCTTATACGGACGAGCTTGGAAATATTCACAGTCGAAATAATCGGAATATTTGTAATTTAAATGAAATATTTACCTTTATATCATATAATTAGAAATATATACAAAGACTGCGAGGTGATATGTATTTTACAATTGCTAATTAACCCTTTCACTTTCGTTTTTTTCACTTTACCATTACTATGTATTTGTTTGAGCAGTTTGCTATACAAATTTAAATGGGCTGCTATTATTATTTCTTTTACTGTCCCGTTTATATTTTTCATTATCGTTTCTGAATTTGACATACACCTAGCTTTACAAAGCTTTGATACTTGGATCATTTTTAGTGCTGTTTATTCTGTACTTTCCTACATAACGGCAGCATTAATAAGAAGAAAACTCCACATATAGAAATTTCAAAAAGGAGGATGTTTTTATGAACTTATTTGAAAAAATACTATTATATATTCTTAGTTTTATATTTTCCCCAATCGGCATTATTACTTGGATCATCTCGCTCTTCAGTAAAGATCCTGAAAAAAGGCAAGTGGGACGTATTTGCCTCTATATCGCTTTAATCTCATTTATCCTATTAGCCGGCCTTGGTTTTCTTAGTTTCTTCACGACGACTATGACTACCACTACTATACAGTAGTTATAGAAAGGATGATTATTTTGGGAGAACATCCTATAAGTAAAGAACTTCGTTATATACGGATATGTTTAGTTGTTTTAGTAATTGTTCTTTTATTTTTCAATAGTAAAAAAGTCGTTGAAATTTCTACAAATCATGATTCTACAGAAAATGTTTCGACCAGTAATATGACACAGATTGCTGAAAATACATTCGCTATTCAAGAATATAACCCCTCTCTAAGTAGCGAACATACGGTCAAAATTTTCAAATATAATCCAGATACAAACCAACTTACTCTGGTGAAAGAGTTTGACGCTAACGATACTGAGTCTTATACGTATCAACTTAATACGAGTGAATAAAGATAAGAGCACTATGTCGCTCTTATCTTTTTATTAACATCTTTTTGAAAAATGACTTATATGTTAATAATTCTCTAGGGTCCCCACATTCCACAACAATTCCATTATTCATGACAACAACCCGATCCGCTATCATCGCCCTCTCGACATCATGTGTTGCCACAATTTTCGTGACATCTCTTCCTAATCCTTCTATCATATCCCAAACAGTTTCTTGATTGCTCGGATCTAATCCCGCAGTCGGTTCATCTAACATAATAAGATTCGGATTTGAACCTATTGCTCGCAATAATGCAAGACGTTTTCTTTCTCCTCCCGAAAACTCTTCACCGCTTTTATGTAGTACAGTTTGAATCCCTTCTGATAAATCTCTAATAATTGGCTTCACATTAACAAGTTCCATATTTTTTTCTAACTGGTTTTCTAAATACACTTCCCCGAAATACATATTCTCTATTACTGTCGTTCGGAAAAATCGAGGTTCTTGCCACACTGTCGTCATACGAGCCTCATTACCATGATAAACAATGCTACCGTTTGATGGTTTATACAACCCTGTCATTAATTTTAAAAGCGTTGTTTTTCCTGCACCACTTTCTCCTATAATAATAACGAGTTCACCAGGATGAATTTGCAAATCGATATTCTTAATTCTGCATTTTTCTCCATCACTTTCCTGAAATGAAACATTTGTTACCGTCATCCCCATCGCTCTTTCTACCTTACTATCTGCCACTCTTTTATCTAAAAATGAAAAAACTCTATTTGCCGAAGCGACTGCAACTTGTGTCATCATTAATAAATCGCCAACGTAACGAACTGGAAAAAAGAGCATTTCAATTGTAGCTAATACCGCAACAAGTGAGCCAACTTCCATTTCCCCCTTCATTATTTTCTGCGTACCCATAATGAGAACAACGATATATGCTCCTGTTTCAATCATTGTTCCAACTACTCCAATACAATGTTGCATCATCGTCTTCTTTACTTCTGTTTTATAAGATTGTGCCGTTACTCCTTTAAATAAGCACATGGCCCACTTTTCTTTTTGCAAACTACGTAAATCTTGTGCTCCTTTTACAAACTGTGAAACCATCTCTACAACACTTGATTGATCGCTTTGAGCAATGCTTGCAATATTTCTTACCTTTTTCCCCATCAACATCGGAACCGTTGCACTTAAAAATAAAAACGGAGTTACCCATAATATGAACATGATATCTATATGTTGTAGTGCTATGAACGCACCTATAAATTGCGCAATGGCGTGAATATATTCTATTAATATAGAACCATATAACCTAATCCAATTCGGAATATCAGACACAACTAACGTCTCTAACTCTCCTTGTTTAATTTTCTCACTCTCTTCAAACGATAATGAGAAAAAATGGCGTAATACATCTATACGCTTCTTTCGCAATATTCGTTGACTTGCTTTGGAGCTTATATAATCAAATGAAAGATTGTTCACCCACATCAGCATGCGACTAACTGTAAACAAAGTAATGTAAAAATACACCTCCTTTAACTCCCGTTGAATAAGGTTATCTACAATTAATCCCATTAAAATCGGTCTAGATAAGTTTAAAATAGCTGCGAAGGATCCACTGCATACAGCTGCTATTACTAACATTTTTTCTTTCTGTAACGGTAACAATATTCTTTTATATTTTTTCATGACCTTTCCTCCATTTTTTAAAGTAAAAAGAAAGGGATGAAACCAAATGGTTTCATCCCTTTTCATAAAATAAGGAAGCTAACAGTTGTTAGCTTCCTTATCGTTCATTTCAATTATTTAGTTCGACACTTTAGACTCTTCAATTTTCTCACGAAGAACCATTTGTAAGATACCACCGTGACGGTAGTAGTCAATTTCAACTTCACTATCGAAACGAGCTACTACTTCAAATTGTTTTTCGTTGCCATCTGCATCAGTTGCAACTACTTTTACAAGATCGCGTGGTCTAACTGTTTTGTCAATTTGAATTTCAAATGACTCGTTACCAACAAGACCTAATGTTTCAGCGCTTTCGCCATCTTTAAATTGAAGTGGTAACACACCCATTAACACTAAGTTACTGCGGTGAATACGTTCGAAGCTTTCTGCGATTACTGCTTTAATACCTAATAAGTTTGTACCTTTCGCAGCCCAGTCACGAGAACTTCCCATACCGTAATCTTTACCAGCAACAACTAGAAGGCCTGTGCCCTCTTCTTTATATTTCATAGCAGCATCATAGATAGATGTTACTTCACCAGTTGGCCAATGTGTTGTATATCCGCCTTCTGTTCCTGGTGCGATTTGGTTTTTAATACGGATGTTCGCGAATGTACCACGCATCATAACTTCATGGTTACCACGACGAGAACCGTAAGAGTTGAAGTCAACTGGTTGTACGCCGTTTTCTAATAAGTAACGTCCAGCTGGCGTGTGCTTACCGATTGAACCTGCTGGTGAAATGTGGTCTGTCGTTACAGAATCACCAAATTTACCAACTATGCGTAAGCCTGATAACGTTTCAACTTCACCTGGCTCTTTTGATAAACCTTCAAAGAATGGTGGGTTTTGAATATAAGTTGAATCATTATCCCAAGTATATAGAGCTTCATTTGAAGTTTGGATTTCGTTCCAACGCTCATTGCTGTTAAATACTTGTGCATATTCTTTCTTGAACAGTTCAGATGTAACAACACTTTGAACTACATCTTCAATTTCTTTAGCTGATGGCCAAATATCGTTGAAGTATACAGCATTGCCATTTGCATCTTTACCGATTTCATCATTTTTCAGGTCAATATCAACAGTACCTGCAAGTGCATATGCCACAACAAGTGGTGGTGATGCTAAGTAGTTTGCTTTTACAAGCGGGTGAATACGACCTTCAAAGTTACGGTTACCAGATAAAACAGATGTTACTAATAAATCGTTTGCTGCGATTGCTTCTTCTAATTCCTCTGCTAATGGACCAGAGTTACCGATACAAGTCGTACAGCCGTAACCAACTGTTTGGAAACCTAATTGATCTAAATATGTTGTTAAACCTGATTTATCTAAGTACTCAGTAACAACTTTAGATCCTGGTGCTAATGATGTTTTTACGTACTCAGGTACTACAAGTCCTTTTTCAATTGCTTTCTTCGCAACTAGACCTGCCCCAATTAATACGTATGGGTTTGATGTATTTGTACAGCTTGTAATTGCAGCGATTGCAATTGCACCTGTTTTCATCGTTACTTCTTTATCTTCTAATGTAACCTTCACTTCTTTATCGAACTCTTGCTCATTAAATCCAAGTCCTTGTGTTCCAACTGGTGCTACAACAGCTTTGTGGAACGCATCTTTCATATCTGAAAGTGGAATTAAATCTTGTGGGCGTTTCGGTCCAGAAAGGTTAGATTCAATTGTATTTAAATCAATTTCAACAAGATCAGTGTAAATTGGATCTTTGCTGTCCGCTGTATAGAATAAGCCGTTCGCTTTACAGTATTCTTCCACAACGCGAATTTGCTCTTCATCTCTACCTGTTAAACGTAAGTATTCTAATGAAATATCGTCGATTGGGAAGAATCCACAAGTTGCGCCATATTCTGGTGCCATGTTTGAAATTGTTGCACGGTCAGCTAAAGGCATGCTCTTTAGTCCATTACCGAAGAACTCAACGAATTTACCAACTACACCTTTTTGACGTAATACTTGTGTTACTTTTAATGCAACGTCTGTTGCTGTAGTACCACTTGGAAGTGTACCAGTTAATTTCACACCGATTACTTCAGGTACTGGGAAGTATGAAGGCTGTCCAAGCATTCCTGCTTCTGCTTCAATACCACCAACGCCCCATCCAAGAACGCCGATACCGTTAATCATTGTTGTATGTGAGTCTGTTCCAACTAATGAATCTGGGTATGCAACTAAGTCACCTTCAGCATTTTTCACAGCATGAACAACTGGTGCTAAATATTCAAGGTTTACTTGGTGTACAATACCTGTAGCTGGTGGAACTGCACGGTAGTTATCAAATGATTTTTGTGCCCAGCTTAAAAATTTATAACGTTCTTCATTACGTTTAAACTCTAAGTCCATGTTGAATGCAAGCGCGTCTGCCGTACCCGCTCTATCAACCTGTACAGAGTGGTCAATTACAAGGTCTACAGTAATTTCTGGATTAATTTTATCAGGATCCCCACCCATGTCTGCCATTGCTTTACGCAGCGAAGCCAAATCAACAACAGCTGGTACACCAGTGAAATCTTGTAAAATTACACGAGATGGTTTAAATGGAACATCGATATCTTGCACATCTTTCGTTCCCCATTTCGCTAAATTTGTAACATGCTCTTCTGTAATTACACGTCCGTCTACTTGACGAAGTACTGATTCAAGTAAAACTTTCACGGAATATGGTAATTGAGATACGTTGCCAACCCCTGCGTTTTCAAGCGCTTTCAAATCATAATAATGATACGTTTTTCCATCTAATTCAAAAGTTGCACGTGATTGAAATGGATTATGTTTGACCATTATGTTTCCCCCCTGTTAAACGTGACTAAGTTGTCTGAATATAAAATGTAGACAAACTTTTCAATACCTTACGATAATATCTTATTACAACTTTCTAAATAAGTAAATAATAAGAAACTTATAGATTATCATAAGTTTTCTTTATGTTTCTAAATTTGAATAATGTTCATGCTCCTTATGAATACTATTATCATAAAGTAAAGTGCTCTATTAGCGCTTTGCTTACAGTTCATACATACTATGAACTGCTTATCATTCAACACACAAAAAATGTTATAGAGGTGAAATAAAATGGGTAAAAGAAAAGCAAATCATACTATTTCAGGAATGAATGCGGCATCTGCACAAGGACAAGGTGCTGGTTTCAATGAAGAATTTGCAAACGAGCCTTTAACTCCAGCAGAGCGACAAAATAATAAGAAACGTAAAAAGAACCAGTAACGAAAAATCCCAAAAGGTCCATTTTCCTTTTGGGATTTTTTCTAATGTTTATAACGTAGTAATTCTGAAACCGTTACAAATCGATAGCCTTGTTTTTTCAACTCAGGTAAAATTTTTGCTAACGCTGCTACTGTTTGACTACGATCATTTCCTCCATCATGTAACAATACAATGTCTCCACTTTTAGCATTTTTCACTACATGATTTACAATGGATTCAACCCCTGGATTTGCCCAATCACGCGGGTCTTGATGCCACGACCATAGAACCGTTTGATAACCCGCTTCTTTCGCGGTTTTAAATACAGCATCGTTAATATATCCGCCAGGTGGACGGAACAACAAAGGTTCTTTCACCCATTTTTTAAAATATTTCTTCCCATCTAAAATATCATTTTCTAATTTTTCATCTGATGAATTACTCGCATACAAATGATTCATCGTATGATTTCCAATTTCATGACCCTCTTTTAACACTTCTTTCACTAAATATGGATTACGCTGCACTCGAAATCCAATCATAAAAAATGTCGCTTCTGCTTTATATTGACGTAATAAATGTAAAACTTGTGGTGTATAAGTTGGATCTGGTCCATCATCAAATGTAATGGCAATAATCTTTTCATTATTAGGTACTTCCCACGTTACATAGCCAGTTGGTTCTAGCTCTTTTCTGAGCAACATTTTCGCTTCCACTTTTTCAACTTGAAATATATGTACTGCGCATAATAAACAAAAAACGAATAGAAAAATCTTCTGTTTTAGCATAATGTTCGTCAAAGTAATAAGGTTGTCGAATACACAACAATCTCATTTACTTTTCTAATTGATCTACATTTCGCATAATGTTTTGGAGATTATTTTCGTATTGCTCAAGTTGTGGGCGTTGTGTTTCCGAAGCTACTTCTAATGCATTTTGAATTTGTTCATACGCTTCCTGAACCTCTTGGCGTAACTCTTTTAAATCATGACCGTAGTTTGGATCATTTTTCACAATGTTATTAAATGCGTTTTCTGCTTGTGTAACTCCTTGCTGCGCTGCTTGAAAAGCTTGTTGTTTATCTTTATGATATGGCACTATATAATCCCCTTTCCATAATAGTTAGTCCCATTTATCTTTACCTTTTTTTCTAAAAACATTCTCGTATAAATTTGCAAACTTCTCTCATTCTAAAGAGAAAGAGGAGGTGTCACCTACAATGGGAAAAAACAATCGTGAAGCAAAAGAAAAAAAAGGACAACCTGAACCATTAAGCGGATCTCATAAAGTAAAAAACCGTAACCATTCACGTCAAAAGAATCATGCACATCATGATATGTAAAACAAAAGGTTCACACTAGCTACCTTTGCCACATACAATGTTTATATTTTTCCATTTATTCTTCACCCCTACTTCATTCATGCATAACATAGTATGAATTGAGATTTTACGGAGGGTGTCTTACATGGGCAAGAAAAAGAAGGATTGTCTTTTTCATGTTGATGGTTTCGAAGAATGGATGGATCAATTTTGTTCTGATTCTTGTAGTAACTTTAGTTTTCCAAATCAAATTCATATTGACCTTTGTGAAACTGAACAAGAGTACATTTTGGAAACAGATGTACCAAATGTATCCGAACAAAATGTAGTTATTAAAAAGATGGAGACAGGCCTAAACATTTGTATACTTCATAATAATAGTTCTTTGCAGCGGATCATTCCTTTACCCGCTACTATTATTTATAAGAAGATGCTAGCCTGCTTAGAGAATGGATATTTAGCCATTCATATTTCGAAAAATGAAGTTGCTAATAGACATGAAGAAAAAGTTCTTTTTCAAATTGAGAATTAAAATAAAGTAAAACTTTAATCAATGGAAGTTTTACTGCCCGCAAATAGCGGGATAAATACAAAAATAAGCCCCAGCCGTCTACTGGGGCTTATTTCACTTCGCATGTAATTCTAAATTACAATTTTTATCATCTCTTTTTTTCAATAAACCTTTTGTAACTAAAAGTACAGGAAATGCTACAGTTGAAAATATAGCTAGCGCTGAAAAGACAATAAATCCATTTTGGTACCCGTAGTAATCGAGAAGTACCCCCCCAAGCCATGGACCAATTACTGCTCCAATTCCTGAAAATCCCATTGCTCCAAAATATGTGCCTTTTAAATGTGAAACAGCTATACCATCTATAAATACATCCGTCATTGAAAACATGAGAACTTCTCCAATTGTGAAAATAATTGTGCAAATGGCAGCACCTAGCGTAGATTCTACTATTCCAAACCCAAACAGTCCTCCGCTCACAAATAAAGTTCCAACCATAATGGATACTAACGGTGTATACTTTTTACACATTTGAATAACAGGGTATTGAATTACGACTACAACAATCGCATTTAAAGCTAACATATATGAAAATAATCTCACTCCATCCTGAAATATATGTGCATTTGCAAAATATTGAGATACTGTTGTCGTTAAGTGAGAAAAACCACAATTACTCAAAATAATACCGACTAAAGCAACTAAAAATACGACATCCTTTCGCAAAATACGAATTGCATTTAACATTGTGACAGGCTTTTCTGTATTTACTTTCTTTTTTTCAATTGGATACTTCTTAAATTGAAACGCTAATATAGCTGTATATAGAATGTATACTCCAGCTGCTACTAAAAACGGAATTGTTGATTTTGCGCTTCCAATTTGTAATCCGACAAGTGGGCCAATTGCTACTCCAACATTGATTGCACCGTAACGCAAATTATATACGAGTAAACGATACTCTGGTTTCGTTAAATCTGATAATAATGCTCTTGACGTCGGTTCAAAAAAGGACCTACATAATCCATTCAAAGCATTTAATAAAAAGAAACTTAAAACATGATCTGCAAGTGAAAAACCTATGAATACAAACACCCAAACGATCATGGACCATATTATAATCATATTTCGGCCGAACCGATCCGATAAATTCCCTCCGATAAAACTAGCAAATACTCCTACAAGTGCACTCGTTCCGATAATGGCACCTGTCATTCCAGCTGATACGCCTTTCACAGTCGTTAAATAAATTGCTAAAAAAGGAATGCTCATTGACGTGGCAAACCTCGCAAATAAAGTCCCTATTATAATTGTCATTCCTAACGGATGAATATTTTGCAACTTCCCCTTCATCTAAAAAACCTACTCTCCCTGTTCTTACATGAAAAAAGAAAGCAAAGGATCTGCTTTCTTTTCCCTTTTTATACTTGAGCTGTTGATACTCGAGTTGTTCTCGTTATATCCATATCTATGCCATATGTAAACTGTAATTCTTTACAAACATCTTTAATTAAAATTGCGACATTGTATTTCTCATTAAATTGTAAAACGATACTTTCTACTTCTTCATATGTATACTTATATTCCCCTGTAATGACACTTTTTAGATCAAAGCATTCATTTATACAAAGTTGCACAAGTAGCTGGTCATATTTCTCTATTACATCTTCTTTCTTCCACAGTACCTCTTTTACGTATAACCGATCGAACTTCACACTTTCTCGATTACAGTCCGTTAAAATCCGGGTCATTTCATTTAATTCTCGATACAATTCAGAAATATTTTTGCTTAAACTAAGTAGTTTATCTACGCCGTTTTCATATAACATATTCATTCCACCCCCGCATTTTCTTTTTCTTATTATAGCAAGAAAATTCTAAAAATAGTTTCTTTCTTCTGAAATATTAGGAAACTAATTTCAATTGCTTTACAATGAAACTATTGAACACGAAAGGGGAAAGAAAATTGAAGCAAAAATTATATTACACTGACACTTATAAGAAAGACTTTACTACTAAAATTATAAAGCAAGATTATGATAAAGACGGTAACTTATACGTTGTTTTAAACGAAACAGCATTTTATCCGACAGGTGGCGGGCAGCCCCATGATACTGGAACTTTAAATGGCATTGCAATAACCAATGTTGAAGAAGTCGATGAAGAAATCCGCCACTTCATTACAGAACAATTACATACAGAAGAAGTTGAAGGTAAAATCAATTGGGAGCGCCGTTTTGATCATATGCAGCAACATGCAGCTCAGCACATTTTATCCGCTGCTTTTTGGGACCATTTTAACATACCTACAATTGGATTCCATCTTGGTAAAGAGACGGTAACAATTGATTTAGAAACAGAAAATCTGCATGCAGAAACAGTTGAAAAAGCAGTACAAATTGCAAACAAAATTGTTTTTGAAAACCATCCAATCCGCATCCAGTGGATGAACTTAGAAGAAGCGAAAACGTTGCCCCTTCGTAAAGAACCGACTTTAACAGAAAATATACGTGTTGTTATAATTGAAAACTTCGACTACAACGGCTGTGGCGGAACACATCCGAAATATACAGGTGAAGTAGGTCCTATTCAAGTATTAGGATGGGAGCGCAATAAAGGCGGCATACGATTAACGTTTATAGCTGGCTGGCGCACACTAAAACTTATGGGGCAACAGCAACAAATTATAAAAAATGTTTCTAAGCAATTAAACAGTAGCGAGAATGATATTCCAGCAAAAGTATCACAACTTCTTACTTCCCAAAAAGAAAACGAAAAAGCAATACAAACAATGAATGAAAAATTATTATATGCAGAGGCAAACGAATTACTTCAACAATCTTTAGAAATACATGCTGGCATACTTATTTCTAAAGTATTTACAAATCGTTCTATGCAAGAAATCGCAAAGCTTTCTGCTATTATTACAGAACAACAAGAGCATGCCCTTACATATTTCGTTATCGAAAATGATGACAAACTACAATGCATCCTCGCTTGCGGAAAAACAGTCACACTTGATATGAACGCACTTTTAAAAGACGCTCTTCCTGCTATTGAAGGAAAAGGTGGCGGAAATAAAAAGAGTGCGCGCGGCGGCGGAAAAGCGGTTATGACCGGAGAAGAGTTTTTAAATCAACTTGTTTCTTCTTTACAGTCAGCGGTGTGAAATATTTTTGCGAAGGATAGCTAATAGCTATCCTTCATCTATACTTACAGGCCTATATTTTGTTTCAATCCTTGATAACTCCCTGCATTTGCAAACCCTTCATTTACCAGTTTTATAAAAGTTTCCGAAAAACCATAATGACTTAATTCGTTAATTGGTACCATTTGCACATCATGAATCGGATTATGATCGAACTCGTTAGAAGGTAGCGTAATTTCACCTTCAATCTTTTCAAGCAGAAACGTAATATGTAATAAAGATGGACTAGCATCTGGTTTATCACAAACATAGAGTAGCTTCTGAATTTTAGCTTCTAATCCTGTTTCTTCTCTCATTTCTCGAATCATCGCTTCTTCTAACATTTCACCATTCTCTATCCTTCCTCCAGGTAAAGACCAATCGCGATTAGCAACTTTTTGCTTTACTAGCAATACTTTTTCATCTTCAATTAAAATTCCCGTAACACGAACTTGCATTACATTTTCCATATGTAATCTCCTCTTCCTGCTATATTTACAAATTAATCCTTCCACAAAAAGAACGTACGTTTTATAATTAAAGAAAATTATGGAAGAAAGAAGTTGTTACATTCATGCGTCCAACTTTAACAAAATCTATATCACTTGAAGATTTCCAAAACTATTATTGGTTAAAAGCAGAACTCCAAACATTTTGTCGTGAGCATGGTTTGCCAGCTAGTGGCTCTAAGATTGAAATAACCGAGCGTATCTCACATTATTTACATACTGGTAAAATATTAAAAAACAGCTCTGATCAAAAAGAGAGTAAAGCTTCACTCTCTTATAAGGACCTTTCCCTTCAAACGATTATTACTAACAATCACCGCTGTAGCGAAGATGTTCGTGCTTTTTTCAAAGACAAAATTGGAGCAAACTTCCGCTTTACAGTAGCTCTTCAAAAGTTTTTTAAAGAGAATGTTGGAAAAACATATGAGGACGCGATAACGTTTTGGTATGAAGAAAACGAACGAAAAAAAGATCCTACTTATAAAACAACTATCAGCGCGCAGTTTGAATACAATCGTTTCACTCGCGACTTTTTCGAAGATCCAAATAATAAAGGAAAATCAAAAGCTGATGCTATCGCTGCTTGGAATGAAATAAAAGCAAAACCTGGTAGCAATGCTTATGTTCCTCAAAAAGTAGAAAACTAGTTCTTTTCTAGTCTTCTACTTTTTCAAATAATAGCGCTAACCCTATTCCACCACCAATTCCTAACGTCGCAATTCCATATTTCATATACTCTCTTTGCGCTTGATAAAACAAACGTGTTACAAGCATAGCACCAGATGCACCGTACGGATGACCGAGCGCAATTGCCCCGCCATTTACATTTAATTTTTCGAAAGGAATTTGTAACTCCTTTGCACAAGCTACAACTTTTGAGGCGAATGCCTCATTCATTTCAAAATAATCGATGTCTTCTATTTTCACATTCATTTCGTTTAATAATTTGTTCACCGCAAATATCGGCCCCGTCCCTGGAAGATTTGGATCCACTCCAACTACAGCACTACGGACGAAACGAAGAACAGGCTTGTATCCTAGTTTTCTGGCTTGTCCCTCTTCCATTACAAGAACGGCACATGCTCCATCATTTACACCGCACGAATTACCTGCCGTTACTGTACCATTTTGTAAAAATGCAGGCGTTGTTCTTTTAATCATTCTTTCATACTTCATTTCTCGTTTTATAGCTTCGTCAAAAGAGCCATTACACGTAAGTATTTCATCTTGTAAATATCCATTTTCTACTGCTTGCAGCGTCCGTTTATAACTAAGACAAGCGTATTCGTCTTGCATTTCTCGCGTTATTTTATAGCGCTCTGCAACATATTCAGCCGCTATCCCCATATTAGGATCTCCAATTGTTTCTGGTGAAAATCGCGCTCTATTTTGAAAAGGTGATGTACTTGTACTCTCTACTCCTCCTGCAATATAACAATTACCTGCCCCGCCTTGAATGAAATGACATGCGGTGCGAATCGCTTCCAATCCAGCACCACATTGCCGATCAATTGTTACACCAGGAATATGATAGCCAAGTCCTGCCTCTAAAGCAGATAATCTCGCAACATTCCCTCCTGGTCCAACAACATTCCCTAATATAACATCGTCTATCTCTCTCTCAATTCCTTTACTTAAAAACGTAAGAAGCGGCGCTGCTAATTGCTGAACTTCATAATCTTTTAACATCCCATTCTTCTTACCAATGGGCGTCCTTTTCGCTTCTACAATAACCGCTCTATTCATATATCTTCTCCCGGTTTTCAATCATATTTTTTGCTGCAATACGAGCGATTTTCCCGCTGTCTGTATACGGTATTTCATCTACAAAATGCCATTCTTTCGGTATTTTAAACGAGGATAATCGTTGTAAGCAAAAACTTTTTAATTGTTGCTTCGTAGCAATTCCTTTTACGATGGCGACAGGTTTTTCACCCCAATAACTATCTTTCACACCAACTACAACTATTTCATCAACAGCTGGATGTTCATGTAATACACTTTCTATTTCTTCTGGAAAAATATTAATTCCTCCAAATAAAATCATATTCTTCTCTCTGCCGACAATATAAATAAAGCCTTCTTCATCTTCATAACCTACATCTCGTACTGTCATCCAACCATCTGCAGTCAGCTCTGGAGCGAAAACCTGATCCAATATGTATCCCATAAAAAACTGATCACTTTTCACATAGACAGTTCCTATCTCGCCTTTCTGCACTTCTTCTCCTGCTTCATTACATATTCGAACTTGCACATTGTGACAAGGTTTCCCTACCGAATTTGGCCTTCTATCGCTCTCTTCATCAACTAGTGCTGTTACAAAACTTAGTTCCGATGCACCGTAAAATTCATATTTTTGCGCATAAGGAAATATATTCTTTATTTTTTCTTTTGCATCAGCCGCCCATTTCGCTCCTGACGAAATAATTTTCATTTCATTTTCTATTACTCTTTTTTCTTTATATAAAGATTCTAGCATTGTCGGAACTGTATACATGACCGAGATATGTTCCGTTTCTAACTTATCCAGTACTTGATTCGGGATAAACTTTCTCATAATATGCACCGTTTGCCCTACATATAATGCACTTATTGCACCATATAAGAAAAGAGAATGAACGAGCGTCCCAGCTATTAAAATAAAATCTTCTTTTTTCATATGAAAGTCATAAACATTACAATCAAAACTATGAACCCAAGATTGTTGTGCACGTAAAAATGCTTTTGCTTTTCCAGTTGATCCTGATGTAAACCCCATATAAAAAGGCGCATTTTGTACATTTTCTACAAGCTGGTATGTAGGAAGATAGTGCTCTATCTTTCTTTTCCACTCATCAATTTCTATTACTCTTCCTTCTTCACCAGGTAGATCATTTACCTTATATCGCTCTGTCACAATCACATCCGGATTACTGATTGCAATTCTTTCTTTGAGCTCACCCTGTTTCCACCTTATATCTAATGGCACACAAACCCATCCGGCCATAGCAGCACCAGCAAATAGTTGTAAAAATTCTATACTATTCTCTAATACAATTGCTATCGTTTTATTCTTCGATTCTTTTTCATTCAACCAATTTGCTACTTTACACACTGACTCAAACCATTCTTTATATGTTAAAATTCGATCATTTTCCTTTATCGCTATTTTATTTGATTGTATAGAGAGATGTTTTTTATATTCTTTTGTAATTCCCATATAAGTTGTCCTTTCTCTAAAAAATAATAAAAAGAAACACGCAATGAACGTGTTTCTTCTCCTTCTTATCCCGCATTTGTATATTTCCCACTCTTTAGAGCAGGCGTAATAATATGTTTCAATGAACGATGTAATTTCGTTACAAGAATTGCTCCTATAATCGCTTTTATGCAATCACCTGGTAAAAATACGAAACTTACTTTCATCGTCTGCCATATAGAAATATCCATTACGAAAGCTTGTACAATAATACCAAATACATAAACTACGAAAATACCACCAAGTATATTAATACATAATACCTTTATTATAGAAACCTCACGTAAACGCTCAATTAAATAACCAATGACAAACGCTCCAACGATATAACCTAGTAAATATCCTGCACTTGGCCCAACAAATACGCCTGGACCACCGCGTCCACCAGCAAGTAATGGTGCTCCAACTCCAACTATAAGTAAGAAAATAAGCTGACTTAACGCACCAAGACGTGATCCTAACAATCCACCAGCAAGCATAACACCGAGTGATTGTAATGTAATTGGAACTGGTGTAATAGCAAGAGCAATCGGAGGTATTAATCCTAACACTCCCATAATAGAACTAAATAAAGCGACGAAAACTAAGTTTTTTGTATTCATATTTGCTTCTCCTATTTGTAAACTTAAAATACTTTTCAGGTAACATATTATAGGAGTTATATTATCTTTCTATTTAGTCTTTGTCAACTTATTTTAAATATAGGTTTACAAATATTTTTTCAATTATTTCTCTTTATGCAAATGCTCAAGTTCTTTCCGAAGCGCCTGTTTTAAAAACTTCCCAACAGATGTTTTCGGTATTTCTTCCATAAATACAATATCGTCTGGTAACCACCACTTCGCAAACTGTGGTTTTAAAAACTCATATATTTCTTCTTTTGTTACTGTACTATTTTTCTTTTGAACGACGCAGGCAATTGGTCGCTCTTGCCACTGCGGATGAGGAACAGCAACGACAGCTGCTTCAAATATAGCATCATGTGCCATTAATGCATTTTCAAGGTCAACTGAAGAAATCCACTCACCTCCGCTTTTAATAACATCTTTCGTACGGTCAACAATTTTCACGCAGCCTTCCTCATCAACTGTAACAACATCACCAGTATATAACCAACCGTCTCGGAATCCTTCGACAGTACGATCATCGTTATAATAGCTTTCAGCGATCCAAGGTGCTCGTAAACATAACTCTCCCATCTCAGTACCATCCCACTTCACTTCACCGTTTGTACCGACTACTTTCATCTCTACACCAGGGACAAGATATCCTTGTTTTGAGCGGATTTCTAATTGCTCTTCATCTGATAATTCTGTTTCATAACTTTTTAAACGTGCAAGTGTTACGAGTGGGCTTGTTTCAGTCATACCATATGCATGTACGAAAGGAACATTATATTTTTGTTCAAATGCTTTAATAACGCTTTTCGGTGCAGCAGCACCACCGCATAATATTCTCGTTATACTAGATAAATCGTAACTATTATTTTCTAATTCTTGTAATACACCGAGCCAAATTGTCGGCACACCTGCTGCTATCGTTACTTTTTCAGCTTGAATCATCTCTAATAAAATTTTTGGCGTAAACATTGGTCCTGGCAGAACTTGTTTAGTTCCAAACCAAGTAGCAGCGAAAGGAAGTCCCCAAGCGTTCACATGGAACATCGGTACAATTGCCATCGCCGCATCACTTTCCGATAAAGCAGCTGTATCAGCTAAGCCGAGTGCCATACAATGCAATACAGTACTACGATGCGTATATACAACACCTTTTGGGTTTCCTGTAGTCGCTGACGTATAACACATACCAGCAGGTGTATTTTCATCAATATCTTTTACAAATTGAAAAGTTGGATCGCCTTCTTCTAATAGCTTTTCATAATGATATACAGGTTCTAGCGTAGTATTGGGAAGTTCATCTTTATCAGTCATAATAATGTAGGCTTGTACAGTTGATAATTGTGATTGAATATTTTCAACGAGTGGTACGAGATCTTCATCTATAAGTAGAATACGATCTTCTGCGTGCTGAATAATGTATGAAATATGTTGAGGAGATAAACGAATATTAATTGTGTGCAAAACAGAAGCAATACCAGGGATAGCAAAATATGCTTCCACATGTCGATGATGATTCCACGCTAACGTTCCTATACGCTCGCCTTCTTTAATTCCTAATTTTTTTAAAGAACTGGAAAGTCTTCTCGTCCTTTCACCCAACTGCTTATACGTTAACGTCGTAACTGTATCATGTGTCCGTGAAACAATTTCTTTCTTTGAAAACAGTTTTTCTGCTCTTTCCATCATAGAACTAATTGTTAGCGGTACATTCATCATCATATGGTTATATCCCCCTTTAAAACGTTTTCATTTTTCGTTTATTATAACAGACTTCTGTAAATAATTACGACATTTTTCTGTATTTTCTGAATTATTTCTTTGGAAATAATTCAGAACGATAAAAAACATGTTTTGAATACATTGATTCGAAACATGTTTTTTATTTTTTATAAACTATCTACCTTTTTCCTTACTTTCTTTTTCATTTTAAAAATAAAACGATTACTGTATTCCTTATTTTCTACTAAAATTCGATATATCTCCCACACTCCTACAACACGAACAAAAAGATAGACTCCAATTGCAATAAGTACAACACAGTACGGATAATACTGCACTAATTCTCCTGAAGTGATATGTTTTTCCTCAAACAAAAAAGGTATTGCGCCTGCGGCTATAAAACAAAATCCAACAATCATCACTGCAGCATACTTCTTCTTAATAATCGCATATCTTTTTGTCAATTCTTTTAGAAAGTTTTGATCAAATAGTAGTTCTTCCTTGTTCAATACATTGTATCGACTCTCTTCTATTGTTGCAGGTACCATCATTGATCCAATTCCAAGGACAGCAATGATAATGACAAGGAATGTGGACATTGTTGCATTTTCTTTAAATAATAAATACGGTATTGTAGATAAAATGAGCAAACTAAATCCTAACGCAATATATTTAGAAATTTTTTGCCCATACACTATATACCCTTCTGCCATTTCCTGACTTACATAATAACCCTCCACATTTTCATTACTTTGCTCTGCAGTTTCTTTTAATAAATAGTCTAGTGATACTTCAAAAACATTTCCAATCATTATTAACTTTTCAGTTTCAGGAAAACCTTGACCGTTTTCCCATTTACTAACCGCTTGCCTTGTTGTGTTTAATTTTTCAGCTAATGCTTCTTGAGAAAGGCCCTTTTCCTTTCTTAATTTAAAAAGCTTTTCACCAAATCCCATATGTGTGTCCCCCTTTGTTTTCTTACCTAAATTGTATGTAAACATTACCCTTATCTCTATCTTCCTGCGGTTGCACTTTGTCAACTTACGGTTGCGATTGTGTTAAATAGCAGTTTTGTATACGATTTAGCTAGTTTTCTTTTATGATTATGGTGCGAATAAAAACACTTTATCTCAATAATCAATTATAACGATTAAAGGTAATTTTTGTTATAAAATTATAAAAACTCCCTTATTTATTTAAAGGAGTTTTCGATATAAAGTATTCCAAGAGGACTATTTTTCTTCCTTATATTGATTCACAATTTCTTCTATACATTTTTGTATGTCATATAGCGACAGTATATGTTGTTATCTCCTTATATAAGGCATATTCATATATATGTAAAATATTACTCCCATTAACTTCCATAATAAAAACACTTCTCAATGATCATAACGGCTTCTGCTTAAACTTTTCATAATGTCGTACTTTTAATAAAAGGATATTCCCGCAATCTGTACAAATATAAGCATCTACTGGTGAAGATGTGAACATCGTCTCCTTTTTCCGTATTTGTGCATATCCGACAAACTCACCTTCCCCTATGTTTTGAGAACCACAATTAGAGCATGTCTGCACGTCTTTCTGTTTCATGAGAGCACCACCTTTAATCTGTTTTCACTCCCTTCGACAATTCACTTCCATTTCCCTTCCAAAAAACCTCTTATTCTCTTACATTTCAACAGGAATCTCAGAACAAACATCGTATATGTACTATGAAATATATTAATTAACGGAGGAATTTTATGAGTACAATTATGACGCTCAATACAGCACAAGAAATAGAAAACGCAGAAATACATATGCTCTCTTCTAGACTAAAAGCATTACAAGCGTTAGCTAAAAATCCAATGCAAATACAAATAAAAAAATTCGGGAACGCCACTGCCTTTTCATCAAAAGTAATTGCTGGTCCGACTTTTAACACCGTAAAAGGTACTACATTTACAAATACAGATAAGATAGATGAAATCATCTCTTATTATCAATCGCTACAAATCCCATGTCGGTTTGAAATTACACCCGCTCAAGGTACAGCTGAATTATTTCAATACTTATCTCAAAAAGGATTTTACCAATCCAGCTTCCATACCGCTTTATATAGTATACTGAGAGAAGATCCATCCCTGCTTCCTTCTAACATTTCAGTACGTCCACTGAAAGAAAATGAATTTCATATTTTTGCAGACATATATGTACGTGGATTTAACATGCCATCCTTTACAAAAGATGGCGTCCATCAAAATAACGAAATTCTCTACAATAAACCCGGCTGGCATTTTTTCATAGCCGAATTTCAAAACACTCCTGCTAGTATAGGGGTTCTCTATATAAATAACAGTGTTGCTTCATTAGCTGCATCTGCTACTTTGCCAGAATTTCAACGTAAAGGCTGTCATACTGCATTAATTCAAAAACGAATTGAAACAGCTATTGAATCCAATTGTAATTTAATAGTTGGACAAGCAAGGTTCGGTAGCAGCAGTCAAAATAATATGGAACGTGCCCATATGAAAATTGCTTATACAAAATCAATATGGACTACAAAAGAAATATAATTAACATTCCTTCTTCTTGCATTACAATCTTATACATTCTATGACAATTCCTTTTCTATCCCATTAATCATTTGAATATTCAAACTAGATTTGTTACGATATTACTAGATACATCATTCAACTTGCAATATGAAAAGTGAATTCTAATCAAACTACAAGGAGGAGAAGTGTATGACTAAGCATGATCATGGTTTAAAAGAAAAAGTAGAAGGTGCTATTGATAAAGTAAAAGGCGAAGTAAAAGAAGTTGTTGGGAAAATAACTGACAATAAAAAATTACAAGCTGAAGGAAAATGGGATAAAGTGAAAGGCACTGCTAAAGATACTGTCGGTAATGTAAAAGAGAAAGTTAATGAATATAAGGAACATAAATAATAAAAAACACGTTAGATGCATTTTCATCTAACGTGTTTTCATTTCACTTTATATACATAAGTTACTAAATATTATACGATATATTTTTATTTCTCTATACTCTTTGTAAGTGATTCTTTAAAAGCATTTCTATTCCACACAGCAAAAACAATAAGAGAAATAATAAAGAATATAACAAGACATATACCCAAATAATCAAAATTAACTACCTGTATGAGATTCCAAAACGGTCCCTGTAAATTATAGCTTTCAATAAGCATAGATAATAGTTGATAACCGCCTATTAAAAAAGCCGTTATAACAGATATTGAGGTAATTAATACATTATATGAATTTCTTATTCGACTATTTTCCATTGCCCACTTATAATTCGTATTCATGAATGTACTATCTAATGTATCCATCAATGACATTCCTGCAGCAAACAAGATAGGAAAAGCAAATATACTTACAAGTGGAATAGATTGACTTGTTGCAGTTACTGTAGAAAGAGCAATTAATCCAATTTCACTTGCTGTATCAAAACCAAGCCCAAATAAAAAACCGATCATATACAATTGCTTCTGACTATCAATAAACGTAAATAAGCGCTGCGTGAAACGGTATATAAATCCTAAGTTTTCTGGCTGTTTGTCCTCTTGGCTTCGTAACACTTTAATAAGGTACAACAGATTGGTAAGACCAATAATAATAAGGAATGTACTAGAAACAATTGTACCGATAATACCGCCTATAGTTGAAAAACTCTCCATTCCATGTTTTGCCGTTTTTCCAATTAAAGCAATTAATACAATCATCACAAATACTACTGTAGAGTGTCCTAATGAGAAGTAAAATCCCACCCCCTGTGAGTTTTTACCTTTTTCAATTAATTTCCGGACAGTATTATCAATTGCGACAATATGATCACTATCAAACGCATGACGCAATCCTAAAGAATATGCAATAATAGCCATTCCGATTATGCTATTTCCTTTATACAATGCAGGTAATAATAAGAGAATTCCAAGCACATGAAGAAATATAATAATAACAAAAAAGTTAGTTGCTTTTTTCAGTTCACTTTTCCACATAGTTACTAACCCTTTCTACTTTAAATTGAATACTCTTGAAGAAGAAAAGCGCCATAATAAAAATTAAAATCGTTATAATAGTTGCTAAAACAATCACAAAATTATTTAACACGTCTGTATGATTTGTAAGTGTTAACAGAGCTGGTACTGTTGCAGTAATCCAGGATTCAACGAAGCAAACAATTCCTACATAAATATGAATCTTCTTTTTCAACCCATCTTGCAGGAAAAATAAAAACCAAAGGAATGCCCAAAAGAACCAAATTATTGTACTTTGTAGGCTTCCACTCTCATGTAATTGATTCACTATTCCCATAACCGTTGCAATGATAGCAACCCAAAGGGAATAGTAACCTACACCTGAAGAATCAAGTTTTAGTATATTCGTAAGGCCAACATATAAATAAGTAAAACCAAATAAAAAGATAGTTCCATTAGATAGGATAGTCCACACATCGGATTGACTTCCGGTAAATAATAAATATAATGGTGTCAAAGTTTGTAGTGCCCCTACAAATAAATTAAAGTACCCTACACTTTTGCTATCAATGAGTTTAAAAGCTGCTAGTGAATTCATAAATAGAACTGCACCGACAAATAATAATCCCACATTAGTCATAGTATCCCCTTCTCCTACTTAATATTTTCGATAGGATGTTAATTCTTCATGCAGACAATTTTCTCTAACAAAACGATGACACTGAAAAAATATAGACTCCATATCCTCTGTATTATGACTAAGTATGCGTATAACAAAGCCTTTACATGGTGTTGAAGATATTCCAATTTTCATATTGGCAGTGTTAGAAAGCAATGTTTTCAATGCTGCAATTAAATCATTTGTAATGTTCTCATTAATAACTATGAAAGTACCATAATGGGAATATTGATTTAATATTCCCATTTGATCTAACGACTCCTTGAAAGGGTTTAGCAATAGATGATCGTATACTACAAGTTTATTTTCCATATATATTTTTGTTAGCGAATCAAAATATTGGTATGTGAACTTCTCCATATTTGGCGACCAACCAGGCGTAACTGAATCGCATAAAATCAATGTAGAATTATTTTGCATATATATATTTGTCTTTTGCTTATATGCTGCATCTTTGTACATAATTAACGTGTCTGGTAGATATTCCATAACAGCATTCTCACCAATATAAAAATTCAATTCTTGCAAAGCATAACTATTCGGAGTCTTGTAAACTTTCGTTGCTGATTGGCTTGTTATAAATGTTTTCGCATCTTTACCAACATTTATATTTATAGAATAGAAATCTCCTTTTAAATAGCCCCCACCAGAATTCATAATATAGTAATATGCCCTACCATACTCGTCCAAATATATTGGCTGCGTTACTTTTAAGGCATCTTTATGATAAACCTTAATAGGTACGGTTTTATGTCTCTTTTCCATCACATCAATGTTTAAAACACCTGTAGGGGATTTCATTTTTTCAATCCTTCTAACATAATGTTTTGTCGCATCCAATTTATTAATTCTTGTAAACCTTCCTCATCCTTCAAATTTGTAAAAAAGTATGGTTTATTATGTCGGTAATTTTTCGTATCCTGCTCCATAACTCCAAGATCAGCCCCTACATAAGGTGCCAAATCTGTTTTATTAATCACAAATACATCAGATTTGATCATTCCTTGTCCACCTTTACGCGGAATCTTTTCTCCCTGTGCCACATCAATAATATAAATTGAGAAATCCACTAGTTCCGGACTAAATGTAGCAGCTAAATTATCACCCCCACTTTCAATAAAAATAATATCTAAATTATTATGTCTAATCATGAGTTCTTCAATTGCTTCAAAATTCATAGAAGCGTCCTCTCGAATTGCTGTATGCGGGCACCCCCCTGTCTCTACACCAATAATTCTATCTTCTGGTAAAACACCTGTTTTCAATAAGATCTTTGCATCTTCTTTCGTATAAATATCGTTTGTAATTGCTGCAATTTCATAATCTGTATTTAGATGTTTTGTTAACTTTTCAACTAACATTGTTTTCCCAGCACCTACCGGGCCACCGATACCAATTTTAATAGGCTTTATCATTTTATTTTTCCTCCCTATGACATGAAGACCCTTACATTTACATCTTCATGTTGCATTTGATTTATTTCGAATTCAGGATCATTCAATCCAAAATCCTCTAATGAAAGTATTTGAATTCTATCAATAGATTCACAGATCAATTCATGGCATTCTTGTAATAGTTTTTGACCATCTGTTTGTCCAAGGGGAATGGCTCTCACACCGTTTTGAATTATATTTCCAACACTTGAATATAAGAAAACTAAGAGCGTTTCTTCTATTGTCATTTTCAATTCCGCACCTAATATTCCATATACGATACTCGGATGACCTTGTAATTTATTACCCATAATATTTTCTTTATATATATTTAAGTTTTCAAATAAAAACAATTCACACAATAATTTAGAAGTACTTTTACTAATCATTCTATTTGCTTTTCTACATTCAAAAGGCAATGTTTGTGCTGTTATTAAATCATCTAAAAATGTAATTTGTTCTCCCTCATTATTCTTAATAGCTTCGTAAGTATATTTGCAAATTAAGCCGTCCGTGTATGTTAATTGCACTTTTACATATCGATTAATCCATTTGAAAAATCCGGCTTTATTTGAAACTTGTCCCTCTTGAATAAACGTTTCTAATCCAAAAGAGTGACTAAAACTTCCTGTTGGGAAGTTCGAATCACTAATTTGTAGTAGGTTAAATATGTTTGTGTGAAGCATGCTTGAACGGTTTTGGTAATACTCTATTTTCTTTTTGATAAGGAACACCTTCCTTTTTAAGTAAATCTTCTACTAAGTAGTCATTCGCCAAAATCATGCACCCTTCATCGAATTGTGCTGGTAAATGTCTATTCCCTAAGTTATGAGCAATGATCCCCATTTCTTTTATTGATATTGGAGTAATTACAATTACCTCTTCTGGTAATACTTCAATATATACAATTCTATTTTCATCTTCATATAAAATATCACCGTTCTTTAATGTTTCTCCACTATCTAAAGACACCCCAATTTCAAAACCAGATTCTGAATATAATTTCTGAACCCTCTTCAGTAAAAGCTCACTAGAAATCAATATTTTATCAAGATGCTTTTTTGTATTTGAGAAATCATTCATATTGCATACGTTGTTATTAATTTTTTCAATAATCATTTTATCTCCCCCGTTATATCAAAATAAAAAATATCTTTGAGCCATAGGTAGTACATCTACTGCTTCACACGTAATTACTTGTCCATCAACTTTAACTTCATATGTCTGCGGATCTACTTCAATTTCTGGCGTTGCATTATTTAACTTCATATCTTGCTTCGAAATCTCTCTCGTATTTTTAACAGGTAATACAACTTTATTTAAACCTAATTTTTCTTTAATATTATTCTCATAAGCTACTTTCGATACAAATGTAATTGAACTTGACTGTACTGCTTTTCCATATGCACCAAACATCTTTTTTTCATAATATGGTTGTGGTGTAGGAATCGAAGCATTCTCGTCTCCCATTAATGCCATCACTACCATCCCGTTTTTCAAAACCATATCTGGCTTAACACCGAAAAATTGTGGATCCCATATTACAAGGTCGGCATACTTCCCTACTTCAATAGAGCCAACATATTCTGAAATCCCATGTGTAATAGCTGGATTAATTGTATACTTCGCTATATAGCGTTGAATTCTATTATTATCGTTATATTCTTTATCTCCCTCTAAACTACCAATCTGCTTTTTCATTTTATCGGCGGTTTGCCAATTGCGAATAATAACTTCTCCAATCCTTCCCATCGCCTGTGAGTCAGAGCTAATCATGCTGAAAACCCCTAAATCTTGCAAAATATCCTCTGCCGCAATTGTTTCTTTTCTAATTCTTGAATCTGCAAACATTACATCTTCTGGAATATTCGCTTTTAAATGATGACATACCATGAGCATATCTAAATGTTCATCCAGCGTATTCACTGTATATGGCAAGGTCGGGTTCGTTGAAGATGGTAAAATATTATTCAGTGCAGCAATCTTTATAATATCTGGTGCATGCCCACCTCCAGCCCCTTCAGTGTGGTACGTATGAATAACACGATTATCAATAGCTTTTATCGTTTCTTCCACAAAACCACATTCATTTAACGTATCAGTATGAATAGCGACTTGAATATCATATTTATCAGCAATCTGTAACGAGTGATTAATTGCTGAAGAAGTCGCTCCCCAATCTTCATGAATTTTTAATCCGATAGCCCCCGCAAAAATTTGTTCTTCCAGGGCAGGTAGACTTGAACTATTTCCTTTCCCTAAGAACCCAAGGTTTATAGGAAAAGCTTCTGCTGCTTCTAGCATTTTTCTTAAATTCCAAGATCCAGGTGTTATTGTGGTTGCCTTAGTCCCCTCTGCCGGTCCCGTTCCCCCACCAATTAAAGTTGTTATACCTGAAGCTAATGCTGTATCAATTTGTTGTGGAGATATGAAATGCACATGTGTATCAATACCTCCAGCTGTAACGATTTTTCGCTCACCAGAAATTACTTCCGTTGATGTCCCAATGATGATATCAATGTTATCCATAACTGAAGGATTACCACTCTTACCAATTGCTGAAATCTTTCCGTCTTTTATACCAATATCCGCTTTATATACTCCCGTATAATCAATAATAATCGCATTGGTAATAACAACATCCACAACCCCCTGTTCTCTTGTAAGTTGTGAATTTTGTCCCATACCATCCCTAATTGATTTCCCTCCCCCAAAGACAGCTTCATCACCATATACAGTAGAATTTCGATCAATGTGTGCGAATAATTGTGTATCCGCTAAACGAATAGAATCTCCTGTAGTTGGACCATATAAATCAGCATATTGTTTACGTGACATCTTAAAACTCATGCTATCTCCCTCTTTTTGTGTAAGATTGAATATCGCCATCCACTTTATTTTTAAATCCATATACTTTTTGTTCCCCTGAATATGGAACTAATTCAATCGTTTTTTCATCTCCAGGCTCAAATCTCACCGCTGTACCTGCTGGAATATTTAAATGTTGCCCAATTGCTACACTACGATTGAATTTTAACGCTTCATTCACTTCATAAAAGTGGTAATGAGATCCAATTTGAATAGGTCTATCTCCCCGATTTAACACTTTAACTTTCGTTGCCTTTTTATCTCCATTACATACTATGTCTTTTTTCGCAAGGATATATTGCCCTGGAATCATAACATCCACTTCCTTTAATGAATTGGTTGATGAATAGTCACTAATTTTGTCCCATCAGGAAAAGTTGCCTCAACTTGAATATCTGATATCATGTCTGCAATGCCATCCATAACATCTTCAGTACTTAAAATATTTTTCCCAAGTTCCATTAGTTCCGCTACATTTTTACCGTCTCTTGCCCCTTCTAAAATTTCATACGTAATAATAGCGATACTCTCTGGATAGTTTAACTTAAGCCCCCTCTCCTTTCTTCGATAAGCTAAGTCAGCCGCAACAACTACTAGCAATTTATCAATTTCTCTTGGCGTTAATCTCATTACACTCTTCCTTTCTGAAGTATTTTAAAACTAAGAATATTCTAAAAATAAAAGGTGTATTTTCAATGTCCTTTCCGTGTTTTCTCCATGTTTTTTTGTTATCAATCAAATAAAAAAAGAGCCCCTCGGCTCTTTTTTTATTTTCCTTCATTCTTCTCTAACACATACAAATCTTCTTCAATATTAGATAGTTTCTCTGTTACAAGCTTTCTAGCGTCTCCTATTGCTTGATTGTATGCAAATGGTCCTACTAATTTAATCATTTCTTCAATTAAACGCTCTGCTTGGAAACGCCCAATTTCATCTAAATCTTCTTCAACGAAAAATTGCTGAATTTGTGCTACAAGCTCTTCTTTTTTATCATTTGGTATTTTTATATTCATCATCATTTCTTACTCCTCTATATTTAAGATAGTTCGTTTCTTAACTCTACCATAGAAAATCGACTGCCAGGGCAACTTTTTGTAACTCCTTCTAGCTCCCTATGACCTAGTATATTTTCTTTCTTTATTGCAAACTGCCTCATAAACATTTTACATAAAAAATATAATGCATTCATTTGTGCAATAGTTGGATCATATTTATCAAAATTACCCGTCATGCATATTCCAATTGTATCTCTATTATTATCTTTCGCATGTGCTCCAATATGTAAACCTCGTCCTTCAACTACAGTTCCGTCTTCTTCAATAAAATAGTTGTAACCGATCCCGCTCCATCCTCTTACTTTTTGATGAAATTCATGTGTTTTATACACATCCCATCCATCTTCGGATGTGTGGTGGATAATTAGTTTATTTATTTTCTCTAAAGGAACTAATTCATCTTGAAATGTTAAATTAACACATTTAATTTCCATTTGAGCGTCCTCCCTTACAATTCAATAATCATCATTGTTTTATCATCTGGTCTTATTCTCTTTTCCCCTTCTAGCTCTTCAATAATTGCTACATATTCATTTATACTATTCTTTCTTATATATGCAACAGTTTGTTCGAGTGGCCAATCTGGGTGGAATAACCCGTCTGAACAAATAAAAATCCCGCTCACTTCATCTATATGTAATTCCCCATGTTGTAAATAATGTATCGCTTCTTTCATTCCATTTGCAACGGAATATCCATCCTGCATATTTGCAAGATAACGATTGTATTTTAACTGTTCTTTCACATCTTGAAAAACATGTTCTTCTGGTACAGATAACCCTTTTTTACGATCTTCTTCTCTCTTCTTTTTTGCTCGTTTACTAATTCCTTCGACTGTGTCTTTCGTTAATACTTGCATCGGTCCATTTTGAAGTATTGCGACAATCATACAGTCCCCTAACTGCGCATATTCAATTTTCTCACCATCTATTTGAACGGCCGCAATACATGTACACCACAAATGCTCTTTCTTTCTCGTGTCTACTTCATATTCTAACATTTTGCTTTGCAATGCTTCATTTGCTTTTGCAACTGCAACTGGTAAACTATGATTTTCGCGGAATGAATTAAAATAACTTGCAAATAAATGTGAAGCGATGTATGCTCCATTATGTCCCTTTTCATCATGAAACGGGACGAGTGGTGTTGCCCCATCACATACACCATAAATCTTTTTTTCTTCATTACAAAAATAAGAATCCTCACATTCTTGCTTCAACGGGCTTTTCTGTTGATATGTTTTTATCTTCACAACTGTATCCCCTTTCAAATGATAAAATACTCGAATTCTTTTGATTAATCTAATTTTCCGAAATAAACTGTTTTTACCCAAAACTTTCAATATCATATATAATCTTGAAATAATATGAATTTTTTAGTGAAGGACGGGAAAGAGATGGTCAGATTTCTTGGTGTTATTATTGGTTCTATTATTATTGCGATTGCCTTTAATCTTTTCCTTATCCCCCACAAAATTTTAAGTAGTGGAATTGGCGGAATTGCTATTATTTTAGGGATTGTAACTCCTGTAAACACAGGTATTATTAACTTCGTATTAAACTTACCTATCCTTATTTTAGGATACATAGGCCTTGGAAAAAAAGTAATTTTTAACACTGTTATCTCTGTTATTGTATTATCTGTTGCATTATACTATGTTCCAGTGAAAGTCGTAGCAACAGATCCACTTTTATCATCTATCTTTGGTGGTGTCATTGCCGGAGCTGGTATCGGTCTTGTTTTTAACTGTAATGGATCAACTGGTGGATTTGATATTATCGGTATGTTGTTGTCTCGCAAACGTGACATTAAACTTGGCGGATTCCTTATTATTTTAAATGCAGTCGTTGTAATCATTGCAGGATTCTTCTTCACTTGGGATGTTGCTCTTACAAGCTTACTTTCCATTTATGTAACTGGTAAAGTTATCGATGCTATTCATACGAAACATCGGAAGGTTACACTTATGATTGTAACAAATGAAGCAGAAAAAATGAAAAAACAACTTCTTTCAACTGTTGTACGTGGAATTACATTACTTGATGGCGAAGGTGCTTATTCCAGCGAAAAGAAACGTGTACTTATGACAGTCGTTTCTCGTGAAGAATTAGCAAGTATGAAATTAACAATTTCTGAAATTGATCCTCATGCATTCGTTAACATTACAGAAACGGTTGAAGTATTAGGATTGTTTAGAAAAGGTTAAAAAACTAGGCGGATTTCCACCTAGTTTTTATTTTCCATAAATTCAATTCGATTTCCGAACGGATCTGACACATAAAATCTAATTACATCTGGTCGTGCATGATCATCTATTACTTCAATACCTTGCTTTATTAACTCTTCTTTAAATTCATCAATTTTTAAAACATAAAAAGCCGGATGCGCTTTTTTAGCTGGATTGAAGTTTTGCTCAACTCCAATATGAATCTCTTGATTTCCACACTTAAACCAACAGCCACCGCGCTTCTTTAATTCCTCTGGCTTCGGGATTTCCTCCATACCAATTTTATTACTATAAAAATCTCGTGCTTCTTCTTCACACCCTACAGGCGCAGCTACTTGTACATGATCAATACCTTGAATATAATTTCTCATTTTCTCTCCCCCTCTTCTATCCTAATATTATAAGGAAAACCTACTCCTGTAACTTACAAATGCTTTATAAAACAATATAAGCTCCCCTTATTACCACCCTATACGTACTTTTCCAAAATAAAGAAAACAAAATTTATTATATAACTTCCATTTTTTATAGAAATATACATTGCATCTATATTATAGTTATGAATAGACAAATCTTTTTAGATGCTATTTGTACGGAGGAACTATTATGAGTCGTAAAAAATATTCATCATTTCAAAGAAAACGTCATCTGAACATTTCTGGACGTTTGCGAAACCATATACAAGATCGTTCTTCAGCAGAAATGTACGCATCTCTGTTCGAGCACAATCCTGATAGTATTATTTCATTGAACTTAGAGGGAGTTATTCTACATACGAACCCTTCTGTCGAAAGAATATTAGGTTACACTTCTTTAGAATTAGAACAGAAAAATATTACCTCTATTTTAGAAGCTCATATTTCTGAGCAAGTATTACAAAATATAAAGAATACTAAAGCGGATAATCAACAAGAGTATATGTTAGCTATTTATCATAAAAATGGATTCTTATTAGACGTCGTGACTAAACTAGTTCCTATATTTGTCCAAAATCGTCTAACTGGCGTATATGCCATTATGAAGCCTCTTGAAAAATCAGAAAGAATTGAGAACATGCTAAAAGAAAGCGAGAAGAGATTACGTACATTAGTGAACTCCATGCCTGCGTTCGTTATATTTAAGGATCATGAAGGGCGCTGGCTTGAAGCAAATGACTACGCACTTTCTTGCTTCAATTTCCACCATGTACCTTACCACGGGAAAAAAGATAGTGAACTCATTCAATATAATGAAGCGTACCGAGAAGCTTTTTTACATTGTGAAGAAGTTGATGAACTAGCGTGGCAACAAAGACAAATTCTTCATGGTGAGGAATTTATTATTCATAGAGATGATTTCGACTTAATCTTAAGTATATCGAAAGTTCCTCTCTATCATCCTGACGGCTCGCGTAAAGGTCTTATCGTAATGGGTAGAGACGTTACCGAACTTAAAGAAACAGAAAAGTTATTACGAAAATCAGAAAAGCTCGCAGTAGTCGGACAACTGACAGCTGGAATTGCCCATGAAATTCGAAATCCACTTACTTCTCTAAAAGGTTTTCTAACATTGCTACTCCCTGAAATCAATGAGGAGCAGAAATGGTATATCGATGTTATGTTAAGTGAGATTTCACAGATGGAATCTATTACAAGTCAATTTATGGCGATGTCTAAACCACAAGTATTATCTATCCAAACTTGTAACATACAAACTTTAATTGAAGAAGTAGTTACATTTATTTTACCAACTGCTATTATGCATAGTGTCCATATCATTATGGATCATTTTGATTACAAACATGATATTCAGTGTGATGGTAACCAATTAAAACAAGTTTTTATAAACATATTAAAAAATGCGATAGAAGCAATGCCAAATGGCGGAAATATTTACATCCAAACAAAACCATTTGATGATGCTTTCATTTTAATACGGATTATTGATGAAGGTTGCGGTATCCCAGAAGATCGTATCTCTCGTCTAGGCGAACCGTTTTATAGTTTAAAAGAAAAAGGAACTGGACTAGGATTAATGATGTGTTACAAAATAATTGAGGAACATCATGGTAAATTACACATTTCAAGCGAATTAAATCAAGGTACAATCGTTGATATTCAATTGCCACTTTCTTCATCTCATCTTGCGATTCAGTCGTAAATAATAAAAGAAGCATCTGCTAATTGTTAGCAGATGCTTCTTTTTTAAAATGCTTTGTCATACCATTCTTTCGCTTTTTCTACTTCACCCATTGTTAATTGATGCCCTCTATTTTCCCAGTGCATTGTTACGTTTGCAGTTGCACTTTCTAATAATGCCTTCAATTCCTCTGACTCTGCTGATGAACAAATCGGATCATTTGTCCCAGCAGCAATAAACACGGATTTCCCTGCTAAATTAGGTAATTGTGTTCCTCTTCTAGGCACCATTGGGTGATGGAGCACAGCGCCTTTTAATGCATTTTCGTAATGGAATAATAAGCTTGCAGCAATGTTTGCTCCATTTGAATAACCGATAGCTACAATGTTATTTCTATCAAATTCATATGTTTTTGTAGCTTCATCTAAAAACTCATTTAATTCCTTCGTACGGAAAATCAAATCTTCTTCATCAAAAATGCCTTCTGCCAATCTACGGAAGAAACGTGGCATGCCATTTTCTAATACATTTCCCCTAACACTTAATACAGATGCTTCCGGATCAACTATTTCTGCAAGTGGTAATAAATCTAATTCATTACCACCTGTACCATGAAGTAATAACAACACTGGTTTTGACGTATCTTTTCCTTTTTGAAAAACATGTTTCATCATAATCTTTTTCCCCTTTCAATCACTTTTCGTCTAAATTTCTCACTTCAAATGGTAAAAGTGTTTGTTCAATTTGTTTTTTATGTGTTTCATATTGCTCCGGTAACTTTAATTCCTCACCCATCGTCTCTAACGATTCGTCATGAGCGAAACCAGGAGGGTCTGTTGCAATTTCAAATAAGATTTCCCCGTGTTCTCTAAAATAAATTGCGTTAAAATAATTTCGATCTTGTACAGGCGTTACGTGATATCCAAAACGAGTCACACGCTCTTTCCAATCTAATTGATCAGCATCATCACTCGCTCTCCAAGCAATATGATGAACTGTACCAACACCCATTTGACCACGACCGATTGTTGATAATCTCAAGTCGATAATATTTCCAATATCAGCAGAAGAACGGAATCGAACAAATTCACCTTCTTCTCCAATTTTCTCAAGACCCATAACATGCTCTAACAATTCAGCAGTTTTTTGAGGTTGTGCAGATAAAAGAACAGCACCACCAAATCCTTTAATTGCTACTTCTGGTGTAACTTCTCCAAAACTCCAATTATTTAATTCGCCTTCTTCTCTTTCAACTAATTCTATATGCAAACCATGTGGATCATCAAATTCTAAATACTGTTCTCCAAATCGAGTCATTTTTGTATACGAAACATCGAATTTTTCTAATCTATTTTCCCAAAACTCCATTGCGCCCTTTGGTACGACATAAGAAGTGATTCCTACTTGACCGTCACCAATAATTCCTTGACGAGCACCTGCCCATGGGAAAAACGTAATAATTGTTCCGGGCTTCCCTCCTTCATCACCAAAATAAAGATGGTAAGTACCTGGATCATCAAAATTCACTGTTTGTTTCACTAAACGTAAACCTAACACACCAGCATAAAAATCCACATTTTCTTGTGGGTGTCCTACGATTGCTGTAATATGATGAATTCCCATCGTTTTCTTTTCCATTTTCTCCGCCCCTTTTTATTTCATTTTAAAAACTTTTATACATTCAAATTCATTATTCATTTTGTCCATACTGCAAAGTAAAATCCTCTATTATAATTTTATCTCGAATTCGAGATAATCCTCAAAAAAATATTTACTCGATCTGAAATCTTTATTCGTAACAAAAATTATCTTGAATCTATATTTATTATAAGTTACTTACTTTTAGTTGTCAACAAGTTCCTTATTTTCATTTTAAATTGCAAAGAGAGTAAACACCAATTTAGTTTACTCTCTTTGCAATTTATGTCATTTCCTCTTCCAGCACTGCTTCCATCTCATTAAATTCACAATGAATTGCTTTCACTGGTTCTTTCGTTAATAAACTTACAACAATAACAGCTAATAAGCTACAGAAGAATCCAGGTACCATTTCATACATAGTCGCTTTTAAACTTGGAATTTGTACCCAAGTAATAACAACTACTGCACCTACAATCATACCAGCAAGAACGCCCCATTTGTTCGTTCTCTTCCAATATAAGCTTAATAAAATAGCGGGGCCGAATGCTGAACCAAATCCCGCCCAAGCATAACCGACAAGTGTTAGAATTGTGTCACTTGGATGATACGCTAAAGCAACTGCAATCATAGCTACTACTAATACTGACAACCTACCGATAAATACAAGTTCTTTGTCACTTGCGTCACGACGGAAAAATGTTTTATAGAAATCTTCCGTTACTGCACTTGAAATAACAAGTAATTGCGAGGAAATACTACTCATAATCGAAGCCAAAATAGCTGATAATAAAAACCCAGTAATGTACGGGTGGAATAAAATGTTTGAGAATGTTACAAAGACCATTTCTGGGTCTTGTAACGTTGCATTATTTTTAGCGTAATAAGCAATACCAATTAGGCCAGTAAGCATTGCACCTATAATTGAAATCGTCATCCAACCGATACCGATTCTACGAGAAGTTTTTAAATCTTTAATAGAAGTAATCGCCATAAAGCGGACAATAATATGTGGTTGACCAAAATACCCAAGACCCCATGCTAAAAATGAAATAATCCCAAGAATTGTAGTCCCTTTAAACATATCTAAATGCGATGCATCAACTTGTTTAATTGTATTGAATGTTTCTGTTACACCGCCCACATCTGTAAAAGCAACAATTGGCACTAATACAAGAGCAATAAACATAATACATCCTTGCACAAAGTCGGTCCAACTTACTGCTAAAAAACCACCGAATAGTGTATAAGCAACTACGACACCGACAGTTACAAATAAACCAATCTTATAATCTAGGTTGAAAGAATTTTCAAACAAACGTCCACCTGATACTAAACCAGCCGACGCATAAAATGTGAAAAATACTAAAATGACGATAGCGGAGACAAAACGAAGTATTTTCGTACGATCTTTAAATCGATTCTCTAGAAAGTCTGGAATCGTAATTGAATCATTTGCCACTTCTGTATACGTTCGCAAACGCGGGGCAATAATTAAATAGTTTGCATAAGCACCTATTAATAAACCTATCGCAATCCATACACTTGATAATCCTGTTGCATACATCGCACCAGGTAATCCCATTAGCATCCAACCACTCATGTCCGAAGCACCAGCTGATAAAGCTGTAACTGCTGGACCGAGTCCCCTTCCGCCTAACATATAATCTGATAAATCGGATGTCTTCTTATAAGACCAATAACCGATATACAACATACCTGCCATATAAATAGCAAGCGAAACCATAATTTCAATCTTCACCAAATCTCTCCCTTAGTTACATAAGCCATTCAAAATTTCGAAAGATGACTTTTTCTATTTTCTTGTTTTCGCTTATGGTTCCCTACCTTAACAAACATTTTTTGTTCTTTCAAGTGAACAAGCCAATTTCACTACATGTAAAAACCTTTATAAACGCCTTTATCCCAGTGGATTACCCGGCTTTCAAAATAAATTAAAGTGAAAATATTCAGAAAATATATCATGCACTTTTTCACTCCTCATTTCCAAATTAAAAAGCCATACAAATGTATGACTTTTAATCTATTAAACATAGCTTATTTTCTATTTACTAGTAGGAAACAGTTCCGAAAGAGGCACCACCCGCCCCACCTCATCTTTAAACACAATATGCTCTCTCGTTAAATGGCGTGGACTCTTTACTCCCGCTGCTGCCGCAAGTGAGAACAAACTATATCTCATACTAACAACATAATTCATTACGCGCCATTTCTTCTCATACGGATCTAACGCTTTTTGATAATGAGGATTCGTCGTCGCCACACCAGATGGACATTGCCCCGAATTACATTGAAGCGCCATAATACAGCCACTTGCCATCATAAACCCGCGTGCTGAATTTATAGCATCAGCACCAATAGCTAAAGCAATTGCCACTTTATCTGGTGTAATTAATTTCCCCGAGGCAAACACTTTGAATTTGTCCCGAACACCATAATGATTCGCTGTATCAATACATGTCAGTAACGCTGGAATAAGCGGCATCCCCATACTATCTGCCATCGATTTATACGTTGCACCTGATCCACCTTCTGAACCATCTATTGTAATAAAATCTGGATAGATGTTTAACTCGTTCATCGATTTGAATAAATCTTCCAACGGCTCCTGCTGTCCAATTACAATTTTCATACCGACAGGTTTACCTCCGTTTTCTTGCAACTGCTGAATAAAATAAAGTGTATCTGCTGCATTATTTAAAAATGAAAATCGATTCGGTGAATTAATCGTTTCTCCTTCTCGTACATTTCGAACAGAAGCAATTTTCTCATTTACTTTTTGTCCCTCTAGATGACCGCCACGTATTTTAGCCCCTTGCCCAAATTTCAATTCGAATGCTTTAATATTTCTTTCTTTCGCTTTCTCCATGAATTGCTCCATTGAAAAATTACCATCCTCATCACGGTAACCAAATAATCCTGGACCAATTTGCGCAACGATATTTGCACCTGTATGTAAATGTTCTGGTATTACACCACCTTCTCCTGTATTAATCCACGAACCGCCAGCCATCTTCGCACCAAATCCACTCGCTAATATATAATTTTCGCCAATCGCACCGTAAGAAGTTGCTGATGCTCCAAACATGCCATACAGTTTCCATGGATATTTACGATTTTCACCGACGATAACCGCATCATCTTCTTCATATAACCAAAGATTCGTTGTATCCGCTGTCAATTTTTCTCTTCGTGAAAATAACCCTTCTTTATGAATCACATACTTTTTCCCTTCACGTTCTTGCGCTACATTCACACTTAATTCTTCTGTTAATATCGGAAATAATGTATTAGCAATATAATAACCAGATGTATCAAAATCTCGTTTTGATCCAAAGCCAAGTATTTCAGAACGGTACTTTGCTAAAAACATTACACTTTGAAAATCATACCGTGAAAAAGGCTTTCCATCCGTATCATGATCAAACCAATATTGCCTAAATTCCGGCCCTATCTTTTCAAGTAAATAACGCATCCTTCCTAAGTATGGATGTAGCTTTAATATAGAATGATGTGTCCGTTTTTTAATAAAAAATGTAATAATAAAAAAAATGATTAATAGTAGCATGAATAAGAGCAATATACTAATAATAACGAGTAGCGTTTCACTCATCCCGCTTCCTCCTATGAAAATCCATAATAAAAGGAGAACACCTGATGTGTTCTCCTTTTATCTTTATTCAAATTAATGTAACAAGATGCTCTTTCGCATCATATTCAACTAAACTTTCGGCATTTTTAATTCGATGAACAAAATCTGGATTAGCAATTAAAGGTCTTCCGAATGCCGCTACATCAATCGTTCCTTCTTGCAACGCTTCTTCAGCCTCTTTCGGATTTAAATTCCCTACTCCTACGATTGTACCATCCCAATATTTTCTTACTAATTGATGAAAATTCTTTCCGTCAGCAATGACTGCCGTATAATTCATCGTTGAAGGGTGAATCATGGTTAATCCAACTTCTTTGAACATATTTACAAACGTTTCAATTGCAAGCTCAGGGTTTTCCCACATATAAGTAGGATTATCACCTTTGAAAGCAGAGAAACGAAGAAGTGTTTTATTAGCTCCAACAGCTTCTATTACAGCCGCCGTTACTTCTTTCATAAACGTTAACCTTTCCTTTAAGTCTCCGCCGTATTTATCAGTACGCTTATTTGCAATCTCATAAGTAAATTGATCGATTAAATATCCGTGTGCACCGTGTATTTCTACTCCATCAAATCCAGCTTCAATTGCATTCTTCGCAGCTTGTGCGTATTGACCGATCACTTCTTGTATTTCTTCTAACGTCATTGCTTCTGGCGTATCAAACGGTTTACGAAAACGTGGAACATTTCCCTCTGCAGCGATAGCAGACGGTGCTTGTGGCATTTGCCCACCAATTATTTCGTGATGACTCATACGTCCAACATGCCATATTTGAGCAATAATCGTTCCGCCTTCTTTATGTACTGCCTCTGTAACAGGCTTCCACGAATCGATTTGTTCTTGTGTATAAATTCCTGGTACTCCTGGATTACCTTTTGCTCTTGGGCTAATGACGATTCCCTCTGTAATAATTAATCCAACTCCATCAGCTGCACGCTTTCTATAGTACTCAACTACATCAGTACCAACTACTCCCGTTTCATGATTTGCGAAACATCTCGTCATCGGTGCCATCGCTATGCGATTACGAAGAGACCAAGATCCAATTTGAATCGGATTAAACAACTTTGTTTCTTCAATATTTTCAAAAGATCCCCAAGCGTTTATATTTGTTCCTTCATAAATACTTGCTGCTTTATTATTTGAACTTGTCATTTTTCTTCCCCCTAAAAAAGTTCTTACTATAATCGCATCATACTTACTTTTAGATAGTAACGTCAATTTATACGCTTTAAACTCAAAATATTCGAATATCAAACAAATAGAATGCTATAAATAAACTAAAAAAGGTTTCCTACTTAGGAAACCTTTTTTAGTTGACCATATATGGTTGTCAATTTGTTTATCTCTTTTATATAAACAATTATTATCTCTTCACATATAAAAATTCCTTAGCAATAGAAGTGAGGGTGGTTCAGTATTCTTCTAAAAATAATAACTTATAAACCTAAAACAATGAAAGCCCTACCTCTCTTTCATCCTTACGGCTCCTCGTCCGTGCCAGTGTGAATCAGGATTGCAAAAATCAAGTAACTATTCTATCGAAGTGTTTAATTAAACTTCGAACATTCGTAAAGAATTTTAAAAATAAAAATGGATTTGATTGTAGTAATAACAAAAGGGGTTAATGCTCTAAAAGTGGTTTGAAAGAGTTGAATGTCTTTGAAATGATTAATTTTCTATAATTATGCTCCCAAAAAATTCAAAATCTTTTTTGGGATATAATACATTATTTGTAATAAATCTTAACAAAAGCTTTTTATTTGACTTTCTGTGATACCTTCAATTAATCCCAGTTCACTCATCAAAAATTCGTGTGCGTTATCTAACATTTTCTTTTCGCTTGCATTAAGTGCTTTTTCTTTCTGCATACGTAATAAATCACGTACAACTTCAGCACCTTCTTGTATTTTACCCGTCTTTATTTTATCAGTGTTCAATTTATACCTTTGTTTCCACGTAAGTAATCTATCAGATTCTCCATGTTGAAAAATATCCAATATGTGTGCTATCGCCGTTATATCCGTAACTGGTCGTATATTTGAGCTCAATATTCTCCCTGCAGGAATCATTAATTCCATATTACTACCCGACATTTTTATAACATAATACTGTTGTTTTTCTCCTGCAATTTCCTTCTCTTCTATGGCTTTAATTATACCTGCTCCGTGCATTGGATAAACAATGTTATCGCCAATTTGAAACAAATAATCCACCTCCATATATGGTAACCTTCTCAATCTTATCACACAATTACTTTTTTAGCAAAATTTTTATTTTATCATAAAATTATTTTTCATGTCAATCCTTTCGAACTAAGAAAATAAATTCGTAAAATATCACTAAAAACCCGCAATCTTATTAACTTTTCCACACATATATACATTCTAATTTCGCCTGCTCTTTTTACATAAAAACACATTACTACATATAAGTAGTAATGTGTTTTTTATACGGAATCATTAAACATTCCCTATTAATTTCACGCCTATACACTAACCTGATTACGGACTGTCTCTCTTGCTAAAAGAAAACTCATAATCACTTGTGCAGCTACTCGGCTCGTCATATCCCTAAAATCAAGTGTTGGATCAATCTCTACAATATCCATCCCTTGAACGAGCGGTTCTTTACCAAGAAATTCAATCGCATCAAGTAAAGTCGTACTATCCATTCCGCCAGGACCAATTGCTGGACAACCTGGTGCAAATGCTTGATCGAGTACGTCCATATCAAGAGAAATATAAATAGAAGTCACGCCTTGCTTTCTTAATACTTCAATACTTTCCGTGATAATATCTTTGATTTCTCGCTCTCGTACATCTTTCATTGTATACACTGTCACACCATGTTCTTTTGCATATTCATGGTACACTCGCGCATTTGAAAAATTGCGAATTCCGATTTGAACGAGTTGTTTTCCTGTAATGACACCATTTTCTAGTAAACTACGGAACGGTGTACCATTTGATGGGCCACCATCATCTAAATTACGTAAATCATGATGGGCATCAAATTGAATAATCCCGACCTTTCCTTTACTGTTTGCAAATCCTGTTATACTCGGAAAACTAATCGAGTGATCCCCGCCAAGAACGATTGGTATCATGTTCGGATTTACTTTCGTTACATGACCAACTGTTTTCGCAATTCGGTTATGACTTTCTTTTATATCCGTCACATGCATCGTAATATCACCGCAATCATATAAAACACTTTCCTTCATATCATGTTCTTCTGTAATTGCGTACGTGCTATATGCATCTAACATCGCACGAATTGTTTTTGGAGCAAAGCTCGCTCCTGAATGACTAATAGATGGTTTAGAAAGGGGTGCTCCAATTAAGGCAGCACCGAATATTTCCACGCCTTCCTCCCAATCTTTAATCATTTCACTCCATTTCGTCACTTCACGATCGATAAACTTTGCATTCTTCTTTAAATAGTGGCCGTGCTCCACGTTTGTTCACCTCTTGTATATGCGATATTACCATTCTTCCATACTGTATTTACATGACTTACGCCGTAATGATACGGTACGTAAGCATAATTGTAAGCATCCCATAAAACTAAATCTGCCTTACGACCAACTCTAATTTTCCCAGCTACGTCCCCACGATTAATTGCGTAAGAAGAGTTAACTGTTACCGCGTTCCAAACTTCTTCTGGTGTCATTTTCAGCTTGAGCATTGCGATGCTCATAATAAGCTGAATGTTTTCAGTTGGACAGCTACCTGGGTTAAAGTCTGTAGCTAGCGCAACCGCAACACCTTCATCAATCATTTTTCGGCCACGAGCAAAGCTTTCTTTATTTAAATAGAAAGTTGTTCCTGGTAATAAAGTGGCTACTGTATTAGAGTTTGCAAGCATTTCAATTCCTTTATCAGAAGCACCAACTAAATGGTCCGCTGATGCTGCACCAATTTCAGCCGCCGCTTCCGCACCACCAAGAGGATCAATTTCATCTGCATGAATTTTCACGTCAAAGCCGAGCTCTTTCGCTTTTAATAAAAACTCTTTTGATTCTTCGACAGAGAACACGCCTGTTTCGCAGAAAATATCAACGAATTCAGCTAATTGCTTCTCTTTCATTTCTGGCAGTAAGTCTAACATCCATTGTAAAAATTCTTTTGATTTCCCTTTATACTCTTTCGGAACTGCATGAGCACCTAAAAATGTGGAAACTAAATCAATCGGGTGCTCTTTTTGCAATTGCGCAGTTGCCTCTAATTGTTTCCATTCTGTCTCATCATCTAATCCGTAACCACTCTTCGCTTCTACAGTTGTAACTCCAAAAGATAGCATACGGTCTAAATGGAATTTCGCTTTTTGAACAAGTTCTTCTTTCGACGCCTGTTTCGTTGCATTTACAGTTGAAAGAATACCTCCGCCTTGTTCTAAAATTTCTAAGTACGGAACTCCTTGCAATTTTAGTGCGATTTCATTTTCACGAGATCCACCAAATACAAGGTGAGTATGCGGATCAACAAGACCAGGAGAAACCATTTTCCCGCCGCAATCAATAACTTCTTTCGCTTGTAATCCTTTCGCTTCTTCCGCTGTTCCAACGAAAGTAATTACGCCGTTTTCAATTCCAATCACACCGTTTTCGATAACAGGAAGCGTGTTCATCGCTTCCCGTCTTAACAAGCCATCTTCTTGATCCATTGTTAGTAATTGACCGATATTTATTAGTAAAGTGTCCAGCATGTTTTCTCCTCCTTATTTCATCATTGGAATGTTAACGCCTTTTTCTTTCGCAGTTTCCACAGCTAAGTCATATCCTGCATCAACGTGACGAACAACCCCCATACCAGGGTCAGAAGTTAATACGCGCTCAATACGTTTTGCTGCTGCTTCTGTTCCATCTGCAACGATAACCATTCCAGCGTGAAGTGAATAACCCATACCAACGCCACCACCGTGGTGAACAGATACCCAGCTCGCACCGTTTACACTGTTAATTAATGCATTTAAAATTGGCCAGTCTGCTACTGCATCACTACCGTCTTTCATCGCTTCTGTTTCACGGTTTGGAGATGCTACTGATCCGCAATCTAAATGGTCACGGCCGATAACGATCGGTGCTGATAATTCACCATTTGCAACCATTTCATTAATGATGCGACCAAATTTCGCGCGCTCACCGTAACCAAGCCAACAAATACGTGATGGAAGACCTTGGAATTCAACTTGCTGACGTGCCATACGAATCCAGTTACATAAATGCTCATTGTCAGCGAATTCACGTAAAATAACTTCGTCTGTTTTATAAATATCTTCTGGATCACCAGAAAGTGCTACCCAGCGGAATGGTCCTTTTCCTTCGCAGAATAATGGACGGATAAATGCTGGAACGAATCCTGGGAAATCGAATGCATTTTTCAAACCTTCATCGAAAGCAACTTGGCGAATGTTATTTCCGTAATCAAATGTAATTGCGCCTTTTGCTTGCATAGCAAGCATTGCTTCCACATGTTTTGTCATGCTTTCTTTTGATAATTGTACGTAACGTTCTGGATCTTCTTCACGAAGTTTCGCTGCTTCTTCTAATGTGTAACCGACTGGAATATAACCGTTTAATGGATCATGAGCAGATGTTTGATCTGTAACTAAATCTGGCGTAATATTACGCTTCACTAGTTCTGGTAAAATTTCTGCCGCATTTCCTAATAAACCAATTGAAATTGGTTCTTTCTTCTCTTTATACTCGTTCGCAACAGTTAATGCTTCTTCTAACGATTCTGTATACATATCACAGTATCTCTTTTCAATACGACGATCGATGCTGCGCTTATCAACGTCAATAGCAATAACAACACCGCCATTCATCGTTACAGCAAGAGGTTGTGCACCACCCATACCACCTAAACCAGCAGTAAGTGTTACTGTACCTTTTAATGAACCATCGAAATGTTGACGTGCCGCTTCTCCAAACGTTTCATATGTTCCTTGTAAAATACCTTGTGTTCCAATATAAATCCAGCTACCTGCTGTCATCTGTCCGTACATCATAAGACCTTTTTTCTCTAGTTCACGGAAGTGATCCCAGTTCGCCCACTTCGGTACTAAGTTTGAGTTCGCTAAAAGAACGCGAGGTGCATCTTCATGTGATTTGAAGATTGCAACTGGTTTTCCTGATTGAACAAGTAATGTTTCATCGCTTTCTAACGTTTTTAATGAATCTACAATCGCCTGGTAGCTTTCCCAGTTACGAGCTGCACGGCCAATTCCGCCATATACAACTAATTCTTCTGGTTTTTCAGCAACTTCAGGATCTAAATTGTTCATTAACATACGAAGTGCAGCTTCTTGAACCCACCCTTTCGTTTGTAACTCCGTACCTCTTGGCGCGCGAATTGTTTGTTTTACTTTTTCCATTTCAATCTCTCCCTTTTCTCATTTTATAGTGCTGCGTTTACATCTAATCTTTCTTTTATCGAATAATTCGTTTTTAACCAATACGCAATATTTTCAATATCCGTTGAGAATATACGGTCATTAGTAATAGAAGGTACTTGCTGACGACCTTGATGGTAGAAGCTCTTCGTCACTGTACTCATGTTTTCAATACCGCGATATTCTGCTGCTTGCATTGCACAAATCATTTCAATTGAAAGAACACGTCTTACGTTTTGAATAATTTGATGCGCATGGCGTGAAGCAATTGTTCCCATACTTACGTGATCTTCTTGGTTAGCTGATGACGGGATTGAATCAACACTCGCCGGATGTGCTAACGTTTTATTTTCAGAAACAAGTGACGCTGCTGCGTATTGCATAATCATTGCACCAGACTGAAGTCCTGGTTCTGGACTTAAAAATGGAGGTAAATCATTTAATTGCGGATTTACTAAACGCTCAATACGACGCTCTGAAATATTTGCAAGTTCCGCCATTCCTACTTTTAAGAAGTCCATCGCAAACGCAATCGGTTGACCGTGGAAATTACCACCCGAAATTACTTTTTCTCCGCCATCAAAGATTAGCGGATTATCTGTTGCGGCATTCATTTCAATTTCTAATTTTTCTTTCACATAATTTAAAACTTGCCAAGAAGCACCGTGTACTTGTGGAATACAGCGAAGTGAATATGCATCCTGTACTCGTAGTTCTCCTTGCTTTGTTGTTAACTTACTATCGTGAAGGATGTCACGAATTCTGCTCGCTACTTCCACTTGCTCTTTATAACCACGTGCTTTATGAACATTTTCATCAAATGCATCAATAATGCCTTGTAACCCCTCAATTGTCATCGAAGCAATGAATTCAGCTTGATAAGCCGTTGCTTCTGCTTCTATATAAGAAAGAACTCCTTGCGCTGTCATCGCCTGCGTACCATTGATTAATGCAAGCCCTTCTTTCGCTTCAAGTTCAATCGGCTCAAGACCTTCTTCTGTAAGAGCCACCATCGCATGAACGCGTTTCCCTTTATAGAACACTTCACCTTCACCTAATAATACGAGCGCAAGATGAGATAAAGGCGCTAAATCGCCACTCGCACCAAGTGAACCTTGTTGCGGAACGACTGGGTGAATTTTACGATTTACAAACTCAAGAAGCATATTTACAACAAGCGGTCTAACACCGGATACGCCTTTAAGCATCGTGTTCGCTCGTAAAATTAACATACCGCGTGATACTTCTTCAGGGAATGGATCGCCTATTCCGCATGCATGTGACTGAATTAAATTGTGTTGAAGTGCCTTTACATCATCTTTTTGAATAAGCACGTCACTGAACTTTCCAAATCCAGTTGTAATACCGTAAACGACTTTTCCATCCTCTACAATTTTCTCAACTACTTCGCGGCACTCTGCCACCTTTTGCATACTATTTGGACAAGCTGTTACACCTTCTCCTTCAAGTAACAACCTCTTCATTTCTTCAATTGTCAATGTGTGTCCTGTTAACGTAATCATTCTTTTTTCCTCCTTAAAAAGGCAAAAGGGGACCTTATCTTTTTAAGACAGACTTCTGTCCTAAAAAAAGTAAGGCCCCCTTCTAACTAATAGACTATGGGCAAATCATATGTGATTAATTCCTAAACCAATCGCCTCATGCTCAGATCCTTTTACAGGTGCACCAATCGTTCCATATAATGCAACAGCAACCCATTCGCCTTCTTTTTTTCCGTCGTATGGTGTACCGCGCACAATCGCAAATCGAAGTCCTACTGTACGAAGAACGTCTGCTAACTGAATTTGACCTCTCGTCACTCCGTACAAAGCTTCCATAATTGCATGATAAAGTGCATGCGTTTCTCTGTAAACGTCTGTTTCAATAACTTGGTTGCTCTTAGCCGCTGTTTCCATTGCTGCTACAACTTTTTGCGAATTCATCGAACCCACTTTCCCCGTACAATACTTCCAACCTTTCGGAATAGATAATACAGGGCTTTCATTCTCATCCGCAAGTGCCAACAACATGGCCATACGACCAATTCGATGTGTTCCTTGAAGAAGCATGTGACTCTCTCATTTCTTTTAATTATTTGAATATTTCTTAATTTAAGAATATATGAAAACGGTTAAATCGTCAATAGTTTAAACTCACATTCAAACATTTTTTTCATCTCCTTCATTTGTGCACACAAATTATTCACACAAAGTTTTCAGGTGTGCTATAGTCTCACTAACAAATGCAAAGGGGCGATATTTCAATGACGAAGCGAAAAGATATTCATTTTCGAATTGAAGAAAAATTACTTGAAAGGTTTGAAGCTGCACTTCATAACGGTATATGGCGCGATCCGAAAGCTTTAGCCATTTATCGATGTCAAAAAGAAAAAAGCTAGCATTCGCTAGCTTTTATACATTCTCAGGTAAAAGTTTCTCCATCATCATATTGCCTTTACCACCATAAAAATTTATATTATGTTCATTTGCTACTCCAAAATAAGAGGCAATCGCTATTCCAAATGGTACAAATGCATGCCCCTGTGCTGTAATAATATTTGAGTGTTGCACAATTTCTTCATATACAAAATTTTCTACTGGAAAACAATCTAATTTTTGATAATCCATAGTCACCGTATACGAGATTGCTTTGAATAATCCTGCTTTTGCTAGCGCATACGGTCCAGCACAAATAGCAGCTACTAATTTTTCTTGTTCATGAAATTGACGAATGACTGAAAAAAGTACTTCTGCCTCCTTCATATGTATCGCATCTCCGCCTGGAATAATAATTCCTTCATATTCTTCTACACGCACTTCACTTAATTCTATATGTGGTTGCACTTTCAAACCTGTTTCACTTATAATTAATTCTTTTGTTACACTCGCTGTAATGATTTCAAATTTATTTTTAAGTAGCGCCGTAGCTACTGTTATTTCAAACTCCGCAAATGTCGGATACACAAATAAAAGTATTTTTTTCATAACCCTCTCTCCTTCAACCATTTCATAAAATATGCCTCTAATTCGTCCACTGTTAATCTATTCGTGTCCACATAAGTTACAGAAAATTGTTTATACCAGTCTTTTTCAGTTTCTACTAATCTAAATTGCTCATCAAATGTACTTCTGTTTCTTGTTCTATCGTTTTTTTTCTATCATATACATTCTTTTCCGTCACATCTAAATAAAAAATAGCATCTGAGCGACATTCTCTTAATTTATATAATTCATCTTTCAATTCAGTTTCTATATCCCACTCTTTCCCTATAATCATTGGATAAAAAAGTGTATAAAATTCAATATCTTCAGGTCCACGATCAAAAATAACGACTGAATCTTTCACATTTTGAAACTCCTTTATTTTTGCTTCCATAAACATATTTTGATTTATAATAAACCCTTCTTTTGAATTCATATCCAAATTTAATTGTTTTCGTTTTTCTACAATTGGATAAGGATTTTCATATATAACTGAAAGTCCACATCGCTCTAACCTTTTAGCCAATGTTGTTTTTCCGCTTGCCATCGGTCCTTGAAGTGAAATTACATATGCCATTCCTCTCATTCCCTCGCGCTTTAGTACATCTATAATATACAGAATTTTGAAAACCATCAACAAAATATATATCATCTTGTTTCTTATTCTTATCTAACTTATAATAAAAAATAGAGATTATGACGGACGCATCGATAATGTAAGCTTGGAAATCCAAGCTTACATTATTTTTTGCTTTCCCTTTTCTAATAAAAAGAGTATACTAGTTTAGAACGTATGTTCTTAGTTATTACATACAGTAAGGAGATAGAACAATGGTATACGACACAAAAGCAATTTCTTGGAATGAGTCTTTAAAACAACTTCAACGCCGCTATACAAACAAACAAGTTGACCGAAAAGAATTTGAGGATATTGAACTGATGGAATTCTTCCGCGATAACGACTACATTTCTTTACCTACACATATAAGCGGCCTATCAACAGCACGTTTTACTTCTTACTCTATTTTCACAACTGAAGATAAAGATCGTAAAGTTGGCACATTAATCATTGAATATGTAGAAGATGATAGTAACACTTTATGTGTTGAACAACTATACTTTGTTTAAATGATAACGCTTGGTCAAAATGACCAAGCGTTCTTGCTTTCTATGAATCTCACTGTTTATAATATGAATAAAAGAAAACCGCAATCATTAAGGGGGGATACGCTTGCTCGAAGGATGGTTCAGTTGGTTTATTGTGCTATGGACTGTTATTTTATTAGGACTTATGTCTATCGGTGGATACTTTATGTTCAGAAAATTTTTAAAACGAATACCAAAAGAAGATGGTATGTCTATATTAGATTGGGAAGAGCACTATATTAATAAAACTAGGCATTTATGGGATGACGAACAAAAACAATTGTTAGAAGAGCTCGTAAGTCCTGTTCCAGAACTATTTCGCGATGTTGCTAAATCAAAAATTGCCGGAAAAATCGGAGAACTAGCATTACAAGAAAAAGCCTCTCAAATTACACAAGATTTAATTATTAAAGGATATATTATCGCTACACCAAAGCGCGACCATAAATTTTTAGTGAAAAAACTACAAGAAAAAGAGATTGATTATTCTCATTATGAATCTTTACTAACAAAATCCTCCTCATAAAAAAAGATTGCTAGTATATAGCAATCTTTTTAACTTACAGTTACCGATTTTGTAGCAGATAAACGAGCCTCTCCTAACTCGATTTGCAAACCTACAGCACCAGCATAAAGATAATCAGATGTATTTGGGATATTAACTGATGTAGAAGTTGACCCAGCTGTTAATACACCGTTAGCAGGAACATTCGTCACATCAAATTCAGCACGCCGATTGTTCGCTGCAGTTCCAATGGGCATATTTCGGTCTGCAAAGCTGCCAATTGTATCTAAATTTCCTAAATAATTATTGACTTGCGAAGCGAAAAAATTAGGATTGGCATTATTAGGACCCGAAAGCGCTGTACCATTTAAAACAAATGTATCTGCCGTCGCATCCGTATCACCATTTAACGCCATTGTAAATACACGAGCATTAAATGGTGCTGCAGCTGGCGTGATGAAATGCGAAATCGTTGCGGTCTCACCCAATGTAGAAATGAGTAAACCAGTGTATAAACTAACATTCCTAACAGGATATGAATTGTCCCGATATACAACAACTAATGCCCATCCCAACAGGGACTACTTTCATTCCAAAAAGCCTTACAATTAACGGTATTCCAACTAGTAATGTAGATCCAGCTCTTGGCGTCCCTCTAGGCACATTAAATCCTAGTGAATCGGTCGTTGTAACATTCCAAGTTCGCGTTGTTTCCATACCACCTAACGGAATTATTGTAAATGAAGCTACTATCACCTACACATTCCAACCTAATCCTGGAGAACCACCAGTAACAGTAACTACTCCAACGCCCCCTACTACTACAAATGTCAACACAGCAACAACGAACCCTACAAAATCTGCTGATAAAATATTTGCTTTATTAGGTGACACAATCACTTATACAATCTCCTTGCAAAATACAGGAACTGTCCCTGCAACAAATGTAGTTGTAACCGATCCTATTCCAGCTGGTACTACTTTCATTCCGAATAGCGTTACGATAAATGGCGTTACACAACCAGGTATCATTCCTAGTTCTGGAATTCTTATCGGTACATTAGCACCTAACACTTCAGTCATCGTAACGTTCCAAGTTCAAGTAACATCAATACCACCGACAGGTTTTATCGAAAATCAAGGGACCGTTTCATTCCAATATGAGCCAGATCCTACTAGACCACCTGTGTCTGTTACTACCCCTACTCCTACTACGAAGACGCAAGTAAGTGAAGTTACTACTAACCCTAACAAACAAGCAAACCCGCAAATTATTAACCTTGGTGATACTGTCACTTATACAATTACGTTCCAAAATGTCGGGAATATTAATGCGACAGATGTGATTATTACAGATCCTACTCCAACTGGTACCACTTTCGTTCCGAATAGCGTTACGGTAAATGGTGTTTCTTCACCTGGGGCAAATCCAAATAGTGGTGTAAATGTTGGAACTGTAACTCCAGGGCAAATTATTACATTAACTTATCAAGTTACTGTAACTGCACTCCCGCTAGACGGTATTATTAAAAACACTGCAACTGTCACTTACACATTCCAGCCAAACCCTGGTGAACCTCCTATTACCATTACAGACCCTACTCCAACTGTTGAAGTATCCGTTATTACGCCTACTCCTAACCCAAATAAACTAGCAGACAAACAAATTGTAGATATAAATGAGATCATAACGTATACCGTAACTTTCCAAAATCGCGGATCAGTCCCGGCAACTTCTGTTATCATTACTGATCCATTAGCGAATGGGTTAACGTTTGTTCCAGGCAGCGTTGTAATAAATGGCGTTTCAGACCTTGGAGCAAATCCTGTAGCGGGTATACCTGTAGGCACAGTCAATCCGAACGATACAATTACTGTTCAATTCCAAGCGAGAGTAACAAGCGTACCACCTGGCGGTATCATTCGAAATCAAGCGACTGTTACTTTCACATATGAACCAGTTCCTGGTGAACCTCCTATTACCATTACAGACCCTACTCCAATTAACACAACGAATGTAAATACAGCTATATTAAATCCGCAAAAAACAGCTACGCCGGAAACAGTTACACTAGGTGATATCATTACGTATACGATTTCACTCCAAAATACAGGTACCATTCCTGCTAATAATATAGTTGTAACTGATACAATTCCCGCCGGGACTTCGTTCATTCAAAATAGTGTTACAATTAACAACGTGCCACAACCAACCGCAAATCCAGTAGCAGGCATCCCTATTTCAACACTTGTTCCTTCTGAATCAGCAACGATTTCTTTCCGCGTTCTAGTTACTTCGATTCCACCAAACGGAAAAATTCAAAACCAAGGTAGCGTTTCATTCCAATACCAACCAGATCCTACTAAGCCACCTGTATCCGTTACTACGCCTACACCTACTACAACTACCCCTGTAAACGTCGGGACTATTAATCCGATAAAAACCGCTGATAAATCCATCGTTTCAGTAGGTGATACGATTACATTTACTATCACATTCCAAAATGAAGGTACGATCCCTGTCACTAATATCTCTGTTACAGACTCACTTCCTGCCGGCACGTCATTCATTCCAAATAGTGTCACAATTAATAACATTCCCGTTCCAAGCGCAAATCCATCCACAGGAATTCCAGTCGGAACTCTTAATCCAGCAGAATCAGTAACTATTTCATTCCAAGTACAGGTTATTACACTTCCAGCTAATAGAATGATTACAAATATCGCATCCATTACGTATACTTCTCAACCTGATCCTACTAGACCACCTGTCACAACAACGACAACAACACCACCAATTACGATAGAAGTAAACCCTAATGAGCCAAACACATTTATTAAGACCGCAGATGTAAATAGCGCCTCACTCGGTGACTTCATCACATATACACTTACCTTTACTAACAATGGCGCTATTCCTGCAAATAATGTACTCATTACCGATCCACTGCCTCCCGAAGTCACTTTCTATCCAAATTCAGTAACAGTAAACGGCGTTTCACGTCCTGGAAGTAATCCAACTGTCGGTATTCTTATTGGAACTGTTAATCCAGGTCAATCCGTTGTTGTCCGTTTTATCGTTCAAGTAACAGCAGAGCCACGAAACGGTCTCATTCGAAATACTGCCCGCGTTCGCTATACACTTAGACCTGATCCTACTAAACCACCGATTCCTGTTGATGAGACTACAGAACCAAATATCATTCCGTTTATCGGTCCGTTTGTATCACCAAATTTAAATTGTTTCTTTAATGGGGAACGTTTTATACGACGCGGCTGGGACAGAAGATGTTAACAATATAAATAAAAAGACAGCGTCAAAAAACGCTGTCTTTTTATTTTATACATATACAGTTTTTAAGTTAATTTCATATCTTTTTCATTATAAAAACCATCTTCTTTTTCCATTTCCTTCTGTAATTTCGTAAAGGAACGGTACATGGCAATTCTCCATGACACAATCATCGCGAACGCCAGTAAGAAGAACATGCCACTAAGTTGTCCTAAATCAAGAGATTGACTTAAGTATGTTTTAAATACAATTCGCACGACAAGTAATCCAATTAATATAAAAACAAAGGCTTTTGAACGCTTCAAATAAATCTCTTGTCCTCTAATCTCAAATTTAGATGTTTTAATAAGAAAAATAGAGAATATCAAACCGACACCAATTGCTTCTAACATTTCTGCTGGAGTTAATCGAAATTCTGGAAAAACATACATCAATGCTCCCGTACTCATAAAAAATGGTGGAAGTATAATTTTTTTCAATGTTGCAGGTTTCTTAGCTGCTTTTAAACGAATAAACATCGCACCGACAGCCATACAAACAGCAACGATACTGGATAAAACAACTATGTTCATATTTTCTCATCCTTTTTTGTGGCTATATGCAAAATATACTTTCATTATATGCTTTTCCGTTAGTATTTCCAACATTTTCACAGAATAATACTAAAAACCGGTAAAACCACCAAATAAACTTGAGAAATATACGATAATTTTCGTCATCCAGTTAAAGTATAGGAAGATACCCATGACAATCATAACGTATCCCCCGATTTTCATGAATTTCATACTATTTCTTTTAATCCAAGACATTTTTGTAATAAAGAATGATAGCACGAAAAATGGGATAGCAAATCCAAGTATGTATGCAATCATATAAATCATTGCTGATTCTGGGTTCGTTGCTGCTAATCCAATGACAGATACTAAAATAGGTCCTGTACAAGGTGTCCACCCTGCAGCAAATGCCAATCCAATTAAAACGGATCCAAAATAGCCGCTCGGACGATTTTTAAACGTAAATTTACGGTCTTGCATTAAGAATTTAGGTTTAAACACACCGACAATAATAAGACCGAACGCGATGATAAATATACCACCTAACTGCCTAATTAAATCTTTATAATCTGTAAAGATACCTCCGATAAAACTTGTACCAAATCCAATTGCAATAAATATAATTGAAAATCCAAGTAAGAAAAACGCTGTATGTATCATACTTCTCTTGCGAAGCATTGCATTTTCTTCTTTCAACTCAGAAACCGACATACCTGTTATGTACGATAAAAATGCCGGATAAAGCGGTAAGCAACATGGGGAAATAAACGATAAAAACCCGGCGCCAAACGCTAAAAAAATACTAATATCTTGCATTGTTCCACTCCTCTCCTTACATATTGTAGCAAAAACATATAAAAATGCTGTGAACAATTCGTGAAATCACTTTTCCAACGTAATAATAAGAGAAACTACTCTTTCACACAGTTTCTAAAAAAACGTTTTCATTTCCTTCTATTATATAGAAAAATCTCAATTGAACTACGAAACTTCTCTAATTGTTATTAACATAACAAAGGTAACATAGTTTCTCAAATGATTAGCACGTTACGAGTACGTCTACATACATATTGATTAAATAATATTTTTTTCAAATGCTATCTTTATACAATACAAAGCTGATTTTATAATACTTCTATTATTATTAATTTCAAGATTATGCATAAATATCATACTTTTATTATTATTCTATAAAATGTCACACTTTTCTTTTATTTGACCCTTTATTTTTAATTTTGTATACTTCCCTCTAGTTATATATGTCCGTTAGAAACAATTTCATATAGATGGGAGGAATTTTTCATGCTTCGTTATTCTCTTTTAGTTTTATTAGGAGCGTGTAGTTATGGGATTTTAGCCATTTTCGTTAAACTTGCATATGCAGAAGGATTTTCACTTGGAGAAGTAATTGGCAGCCAATATTTGTTCGGTTGGATTATTTTGCTTGCTATTACACTTCTAGTTTCTAGACATCGTGTTCCATTAAAACAAGCGTTAATTTTATTCGTTGCAGGTACATCTGCAAGCTTCACTGGAATTTTTTATTATGCTTCATTAAAAACTGTACCAGCATCTATTGCAATTATACTTTTATTCCAATTCGTTTGGGTCGGAATTATTATTGAAGCAGTCGCAACAAAAACATTACCTTCAAGAGAAAAGGTAATTTCCGTTATTTTCTTACTTGCAGGTACATTTTTATCAAGTGGTTTACTAGAAAAATCAGCAGGTGATTTCGATATGACCGGAATCATACTAGGTTTATTATCTGCTGTTACATTCGCAACATACATTTTCGTAAGCGGAAAAGTTGCTGTTGAAGTACCTTCATTACCGCGCGGTGTTCTCTTAATGACTGGCGCTTTAACTTTAGTAATGATTGTATTCCCGCCAACATTTATTTTTAACGGTGCAATTTCTGAAGGACTTTGGAAATACGGTTTAGGTTTAGGAACATTTAGTATCGTTATTCCTTCTATTGCCTTTACAATTGGCATTCCAAAGATCGGTTCTGGCTTAGCAACGATTCTTGGTGCAGCAGAACTACCGGTTACAACAATTATGTCTGTATTCGTTTTAAAAGAAGCTGTGCTATCTTCACAATGGTTCGGTGTATCACTTATTTTAATCGGTATTGCAATCCCGCAAATTGCCTATGCAATGAGTGGACGTTATCGTAAACATCATACACAAAAAAATTTGGCAGCATAAAACGAGAGAGGATTTTCATTTGAGAATCCTCTCTTTTCTTATTGTATACTTAATGTAAATACTTTATTTAAGAAAGAGGGCATGATAAGTGGTAGCAAATCTAGAGCAATTAACGGAGGCACTCATTTCTATTCGTCGCAATTTGCATGAACATCCAGAATTATCATATGAAGAATTTGAAACGACGAAAGCTATAAAGAATTGGTTAGAAGCGAAAAACATTACGATTATTAATTCTAGTTTAGAAACAGGCGTTATTGCTGAAATTTCGGGGAATCATAGTGGACCGATAATAGCGATCCGTGCTGATATTGACGCCCTTCCTATTCAAGAAGAAACAAATTTGCCGTACGCTTCAAAAATTCACGGCAGGATGCACGCTTGTGGACATGATTTTCATACAGCTGCTATTATTGGTGCCGCTTATTTATTAAAAGAAAAAGAATCTTCTCTTAGCGGAACGGTACGCTTTATATTCCAGCCAGCTGAAGAAAGTAGCGATGGTGCTTGCAAAGTAATTGAAGCCGGACATTTACGTGATGTGCAAGCTATTTTCGGTATGCATAATAAGCCTGATTTACCAGTAGGTACAATCGGTATTAAAGATGGTCCACTCATGGCCGGGGTTGATCGATTTGAAATTGAAATTCACGGAGTTGGTACGCATGCAGCTGTACCAGATGCTGGGGTAGATCCTATTGTCGCCTCTTCTCAAATTGTTATGGCACTCCAAACAATTGTAAGCCGGAATATAAGTTCCTCTCATAATGCAGTCGTTAGTGTTACAAACATCCATTCAGGAAATACGTGGAACGTTATTCCTGAAAAAGCAACACTGGAAGGTACTGTACGTACATTCCAAATTGAAACACGTGAAAAAATCCCTGCACTCATGAGACGTATTATTCAAGGGGTTTCTGATGCATTAGGTGTAAAAACAGAATTTCGTTTTTATGCAGGGCCTCCTGCTGTTCATAACGATACATTTCTAACAAACTTATCGACTCAAGTTGCAGAAAAAATGAATTTAAATATCATCTCCCCTACCCCGTCGATGGCCGGAGAAGATTTCTCTTTTTATCAACAAGAAATACCTGGTTCATTCGTATTTATGGGAACGAGTGGTACACATGAATGGCATCATCCCGCTTTTACAGTAGACGAACGAGCATTACCTATAAGTGCAGAGTATTTCGCTTTGTTAGCTGAAAAAGCACTTAAACAATTTGCATAAAAAAAGGAGCTGTTAAGAGATACTTAACGGCTCCTTTTTTATTAAGTTAAATCACGTTTTAAAAATACGGTATAGGAAATGCTTAAAAATACAAATAAATATAGTAATAACATACATGAAGCAAACGGGAACGTTACTCCATCAATAAAACTTCCATTCTTTGCAATACTATATAAATCTGTGTTTGCTGGCAATAAATATTTCGCCCAATCATATCTAGTTGCTGCTAGTAATGCAATGTTTCCTGATAAAGCAAGGAATAGTGAAATACCAATCGCGCCTCCGCTAGATCTCGTTAACACAGAAATCATAAATGCAAACGCTGCGTACACAGTAGTCGGCAACCACGATAAAATATAATACTTACTAGCTTCTACAAAAATATTTTGTTTTATAATATTTCCGTCTTGGAAAATAAACTCGCTCCATGCAGGCTGCTGGAATTTATAAATAACAAGCCCACATAATGTGGAGAAAATCATATTAAATATAAACAATAATGCTGCAAATATCACGATTGCTAAAAATTTGGCTGTCAAAATTTTAAATCGACTTGCTGGTCGTATCGTTAAAAATTTATATGTTCCCCAGCTATATTCATTCGCAAAAATTGTACTTGCATACACGAGGATAAATGGGAGCAATATTGGAAATACGATAAAACCTGTATCTCTCATGAAAGAAAGCGGAGAACTGCTTGCCGGTGCTGTATCTGTATCCAAATACTTCATCTTCAGCTGATATTCCTTTACAAGCTCATCTCCAGATCGCTCTGCTAAAATAGCTTCTTTTTTCATACCTAGCTTTTTCTCAATTTCTACAGTTCTTTCTGTATAATCGGCTTTCCATCCTTTTGTTTCTGGTTCCAGATACTTTACCGTAACCCATCCTAATCCAATTATTAATACTGCAATAACTGCAAAGGGAATAATCGTTCGCTTTCGCTTAAATATTTTATACAGTTCGTTATATACTAAATTAAACAATATCTTTTCCCCCTGTTAATTCTAAAAATTGCTCTTCTAACGTTTTTCTTTCTTCATATACACGATACACTTGAATATTTTTCTCAAGCAATGTACGAATAACATTTGGGATTTCTTCATCTTTTACAGTAATAAGTAGATCATTACCTTTTATTAAAACATCTTGGTCTAACAATTCTGCTGCTCTTTTCGCATCATCTACACGTATACGGATTGTCTCCATCCCTTCGCTTTGATTATGCTGAATATTTTGCGTCGCCACATATTCTCCGTGCTGAATAATGATAACTCTGTCACACATTAATTCAACTTCTGAGAGTAAGTGACTAGATACAAGTACCGCTTTTCCCTGTTCATGTGCAATTTTCTTTATGTACATTCTCATTTCATGTATTCCACTAGGATCTAATCCATTCGTTGGTTCATCTAATATCAATACATCTGGATCGTGAATAAGCGCTTGAGCAATTCCTAAACGTTGTCTCATGCCGAGTGAATATGCTTTTACTTTGCGGTCAATTACTTGTCCCATCCCTAACAATTTCACTACTTCATCGATACGTTCTTCTGTCACGTTACCATTCATTCGTCCGAAATATGTTAAATTTTCATAGCCGCTCAAAAAAGGATAAAATTCCGGTGTCTCAATTACTGCTCCAATTTTCGAAGCAGTACTTTCAAATTGCTGTTTTACAGATTGGCCGTCAATCCAAACTTCTCCCTCTGTCATACGAATCATGCCGACCATCATTCTCATTAAAGTCGTTTTTCCAGCACCATTTGGTCCGAGTAAACCAACCACTTCACCTTTTTTAACTTCGAAACTAATATTTTCTACAAGTGTCTTTGAACCGATTCGCTTCGTTAATCGCTCAACCTTTACAATCGACTGTTCATTTGTCATTCTATACAACCTTTCCTTCCCATTCTTTGTCAGGTCTTTACACTGTAACATGATTATTTTTATGTGTAAAATAGGAAAAAGCATGATTTCTCATGCCTTTTCCTTCAATTGAAATGAATTTTTATCTTGTAAACTTTGAACAAATCGAAAACATTGCATCATCGATAATAAGACGATCACGATCATAATTATACTAACAACTACTATTGCATATATTGTAATCGGCGCACTATTTATCCCTTGTATTCCTGCTATTTTCATAAAAATAATCGTAAATAATTTCAAAAATAACATCCCATTAACTAATCCAAAAACAAACGCTGCTCCATAAATAAATAGTTGCTCCTGACATAATAAACATATTGCGTTCCTATTCTCTGCTACATAAGATTTAATTTCTTCTTTCCTCACTTGCAGAAGAGAAAACGTTATTTTATATGTAGTGAAAATACATATAAAAATGAATATAAGAAACAGTGTATAGAAACACATTTGAAATAAAAGTATAGTCCCTAATTCCTCAACAACTACTTCATTAAATTGGAGCGATATCATAAAAAATAAAATCATAGTACTCATAGCAACCCACATGAATTGCTTCATCCTTTTGGCAGCAAATGTTCTTATATTTTTTCTCACTAACTGACATAAAGACATATGTTCTTCCCCTACCTTACTTCATAACAAACTCATTCTATACTACTAGTGTATAAAAATATGACATTTTAAACATCGCACTACAATCTGAATTTGTTCTAAGTCTTTAGTCCTAGAAAATAAAATGGTAAAAAAATCATATTAAGAATATAATTGTAAAAAGGAGGGGTTGCATGCGTATAAAAGTACTATCAATCTTGTTTTTATTATTTCTCACAAGTTGTAGCCCACTTAAACACAATGAGATCGCGATTGTTGAGCCATACAAATTAACAGAAGAGCAATCTTCTATTTTACAAATGACCCCTTTTCAAGAAGGAAACAGCATATTTTATAGCGTTACACTTAAAAATGAAAAAGATGAAATACATGCTACAATTGATCATTATCAAAATGGTAAAAAAACAAACGAAATTGTGAATACAGCTACCTCACATTTTCCAAAAAAGAAAGTAAAGCTTTCTTTTTTACCACCTCAATCCCAACTCGATAAATATATACAAGTGCAAAAACATTGGTATGTTAATATTGAAGGTAGTTCCATGCTCGTTCCTGAAGAAGCACCTCCAAGTATAAATAGCTCTGCATCTACTACTCTTCAATCTGCTATAAAATTAAAATATAATCAAAAAACGACTTTAACAGCTATAATAAAAACGAATAAAGAAACCGTAAGAATCCCAATGCTTGAGGAAAAAAATGCTATTGACCAACTATTACAAGAAAACGAACATGTTTATCTCTTTAGTATAGAACTAAAAAAAGCAAACTAAAGCGGAAATGCAATACTATTGCATTTCCGCTTTAGTGTTTAACGAGGTGTACTTTTAAACAAATTAATTAATCTCATCCTCAACTTCTATTCTTTTCTTCTCTCTTGAAATTTTTAAAAACTCTAAAAGTTCTGGATTAGTATTCATTTTTTTGTACGCTACTGACATTTCTGCAACAAAATTCGAATCATATAACTCTTTATATACGACTTCTGTTTTATACAATTTATTTGCCGATACAGGTATTACCGTAATTCCAATTCCTGCCGCTACAAGTCCCATAACTGTTTGATATTCTGTCGCTTCTTGTACAATATGTGGACTAAACCCAACGTCACGGCAAAGTGATAATATTGTATCGTATAACGCTGGCCATACGGGCCTTGTAATAAATACAAACGGTTCGTCTCTTAAATCTTCAATATGTATTTCATCCTTTTCAGCAAGTGGATGTGCCTTCGGTAAACATAACGTACAAGAAAGCCTTTGAATTGGTTCTAACTCTAGCAATTGTGTTGGAATTGGCGGACGTAAAAACCCAATATCAATACGGTTATCGTGAAGTGCATGCACCTGATCTGGTGTTGACAGTTCATGTAGTGCAACAGACACTCTCGGAAATTTCTTTCTATACTCCCTTACGATAGATGGTAAAATATCATATATCGCCGCACCTACAAAACCAATTGAAAGTGAGCCCACTTCTCCCCTTTGGGCACTTTGTGCGATTTCTACTGCTTTTTCAATTTGTTCAAACGCTTTTTTTACTTCTTTTAAAAACATTTCTCCAGCTTCTGTTAATTCAACCTTTCTCTTTGTTCTTGAAAATAACATAACTCCCATTTCTTTTTCTAATTGCTGAATTTGTTGACTAAGCGGTGGTTGTGTCATTTGTAAACGAGCAGCTGCTCGTCCAAAGTGTAACTCCTCTGCCACTACAACAAAATATTGCAAATGCCGTAATTCCATTTTGGACACCCTTTTCACTTTCGATTAATACATCTAATATATTAATAACATATAATTTATATATTAGACAAACTTTTTGAATGAACGTATAGTAGAAATTGTTAATTCTTTTTTACAATTTTCATGTAAAAAAAGGAAGGGGTGGTTACTGTATGAAATGGTGGAAATTAAGCGGACAAATCTTATTATTATTTTGTTTCGCTTGGACAGGTGAATGGATTGCAAAACAGGCACACCTCCCAGTTCCAGGAAGTATAATCGGTATTTTTTTATTGTTAATTTCATTAAAATTTAACCTAGTTAAAAAAGAGTGGATACAGGACGGAGCAGACTTTTTATTAAAAGAACTTATTTTATTTTTTATTCCTTCTGCAGTCGCTGTCATACGCTACAAAGATACACTATCACAATATGGAATCGATCTCATTTTAATTATTATGATTAGTACTCTTTGCGTTACCTTAGTTACAGGACTCTTAACAGAATTGCTACTAAAGCGGAAAGGATCAACACAATGATCGGCTTTCTTTGTTTACTATTAACACTATTCACATATTGGATATCGAAGAAAATGTATCAACGCTGGAATTGGAGCTTACTTTCTCCTCTTCTCGTCTGTCCTATTATTTTAATTGCGTTATTACTCGGACTAGACACACCTTATGAAACATATGAAACAGGTGGGCAATGGTTAACAGAATTATTAAAGCCTGCAACAGTTGCTTTTGCATGGCCAATCTATAAATACTTTGACTTACTCAAGAAACATGGAATAGCCATCTTACTTAACGTCATTGTCGGCTCGTTTTTATCAGTTATTACTTCAGCACTACTAGCAAATTATTTTCAAATTGATTCATCGTTAGAACATAGTTTAGCACCTCATATTGTAACGACACCAATTGCAATGGCTATTTCAGAAATGATTGGTGGTATGTCACAATTAACGGCCGTATTTGTTGTTTTAACTGCGTTAACAGGGGCACTGCTCGGTCCTTCTCTCATACGCATATGTCGTATTAAAACAGCACTCGCAAAAGGCATTATGTTAGGCACGAGTGCAAATGGAACCGGTACATCAAAAGCATTCGAAATCGGTCCTGTAGAAGGAACGATTGCAAGTTTATCTATGCTTTTAACAGCGGGAGCTAGTTTAGTTATCGTTCCGCTTTTCTTATCGTGGATACATTAAAAAAGCAAGTGTTTAAACACTCGCTTTTTTATTTATATATTTATTTAAGATATCATAATCCTCCGGGAAAGAAAGCGTTAATTCCTTTATTTCATCTATCCTCTTCCATGCAATTTCATATATTAATTCATCAGGATCTTGGATCTTCATACTACCGCCTATTTTTTTTACAAAGTAATAATGAACATACACAGGAACCCCGTATGTAATACCTTCTTTTTCATATATTTTACTTACAACTTCCACATTGTAACCTGTTTCTTCCCAAACTTCTCGAATACAACATTCTTCTAGTGTTTCTCCCTTTTCAAGCCCGCCACTTGGGACAGACCACCTTTTTTCTTCACCCTTTTTCCCTTGCAACACCATTAAAACTTCATTTCTTTCGTTTACACATACTGCCGCACAACCTACCCATCTTTCCATATACATCCCTCCCCTACTACAATTCGTCTTCCTTTTTATTTTCCCCTTGAAAAAAGAGGAAAATAGTAAAACAATGACGAAAGTTTACATCAACTTCATAGACAATCCCTTCTTAGAAATTAAAAACGGAAGGATGAAAATATGATTTCTAAATATGTTGTGGAATGTGTCTTTTGTGAAGAAAATCGAAAACCGCGCCAAGCTATCGTAACAGTTCCCGCCACTACTCAGCTACTAGCCATTGAAAAAGTACGTGCGGAATGTAAACGTCGTTTCGGAAAAGCTTTACTATTGCAAACAGAAATTAAAGAAGAAATAACTTTTGAACAAAAAGAAAGCCGACCATAAATTGGTCAGCTTTCTTATCCGATCATATTTTCACATGAAGATTAGGGGCATCCTCTTTAAGGATCGGGATTTTCCCATTATGTACGTTCCATAATGGTCATCGAACAATATATTTCTATGCAATTAATTATTGAATAGAATAGGGCAAAACTTGTTCGCATTTTTAGAAAAGGGATAGGGATATAATTCAAGTAGCACTTCGAATACTCGAACTTTACACTCATTATATTAAAGCAAATGCTTTTATATGGGAAATATGAATTACTTACATAATTCATTCGTAAAACATATTAGTTTGCTATATTATTTTTATTCCATCCATAACATACATCCAGCAAAAACTAGTGTCATAATCATTGAAAACTTCAAAAGCACCCTGAACGGATGCTTTCATACTTGTCTAGATTGATACTATGTACTTAATCTTGATTAATCAAAATAACCGCAGGACCAGCGACTACTACTCCAGCTACTTCTATCTTTTCAAATTCCTTGACTGTAATAGATATAACCCCTTCTCGTTCCATCAGTTCTTTACTTAGGACATCAGTCGGTATAGCTTTCACCGTCTTACCTCCTCTTCATTTATACAATATGATAAAGTGAAAGTTTAATCAGTAAAGGTTTAGTCCACTCCGCACTGATTATAATCGGGTTTCCCGTTTATGCACGATAAAAAACAACCCAATGCATCTATATATATGCCTCACCTCCGCTTTCATTCCTTATTCCCTTCAAAACCCTTCTCTCCCTTCCGTAACATATTGAAAAATAAAAAAGAAGCTATAACATATAGCTTCTAAATTTATTTAATCTCTCTGTACCTTATATTTCAAAACTTTACCATCTTTATCAAATTGTAAAACAAGATGTTCACTATCTATAGAAATAAAACCACGTTCAGTTCCAAGATAGTACGAAGTGATAAACCCGTTTTCTCCATTTCTTGTTTCAGTAGGCGTTCCTAATAATTGTGTAATTTCTTCATTTGATTTCCCTGCTAATTTATATTTTCGCATTAGATCATCTACCATATGTACCCGTTTTTCTTCAGCATGTAACCACCGATCTTGATTAAACTTTGAGGTGTATGTATTCATACTTAATTGTGCAGTGCACACCAACAATAGAATACATCCTACTATCATTACACCTAGCATTTGCTTCTTTTCTGTATTACGATTTATAGACGTACGTAAGACGAACTTTTGAATCACAACTAATATAGCAAATGGCATGACTACTACAAACATACTTTTTACACTTACTGACATATGAACCGAATCAATAACAAACATAAACATAAAAAATACCCCTTAATATAGCACTCAGAAATCCCATCTCTTTTTAATTCATTTTATAATTCATCCGGTTAATGATTTCTCGGAGCTTTTCTAACTCTTGATCTGTATATATTACTTTTCCTGTTAAAATCTCATTTCTGAAGAACGTTACAATTTGCTCTCTATCTTTTAATCTCGGCGTTTTTTCTTCAGAAAGATCTAGCACTTCTTTCCCACTCTCATTATAAAAATATACAATCGGTTTTACGTTTTCCTTTACAATATCAACTTGGATTTCTTTCAAACAATTGTATAGAATATGAGATAGTTTCTTCGCTCTATATACTGGATTCCCTTCATTTTTCACTTGTATCGTTAATGACTCTTCACCTGTTATGCATTCAAACGTCTCTTCTTTCTCTTCCTCTTGTTGATACTTGCCAATTTCATCAATCATAAATGAATAAATACTAGCATTGTCTTTCGTTAAGCCATGAATTAATTTACCTGTCCATTCTTTCGTCTCAAGTAGATACATGCCCGTTTTACTTAAAACAAGATGATGAATTCGAAAATCATTTCCGCCGTGCTGATTTCTAATAAAAACATTCGGCATAATATGAAATTCATTATCTAGTATTATGCCTTGGTCTACAAAGCCTCGCTTCATATAATGTAATGTTTCGTGTGTATTCACTTCAGCTCCATTTTTCGTATACTCTCGCAAATTTGCAATTAATTGTTGAAACATATGTATTTCGTTACTATGCTTTTCTTGCACTTCACTACGTTCTTTACTATGTTGCACAGCTAATTGATTTTTCATCATACGCATATTTTCAAGTTCTCTAGCTGCACTTATTTGTAAATCATTGTATTTCTTCTGTTCCATACTTTTCAATGTATTTTGTTGTTCTTTATGCTCTGTAACCGTAGCTGCAATTTCAGTTTCATACGTTTCAATTGCTTGTTTCTTTTCAAACTCTACTTGCTGACTCTCTGATTCTAGCTGTTTATTTTTATAGAACAGAATGAATGCTACAGCTAATAATAATAAAATCACACCTATTAGCACATAATCCATATTTTTACTCCTTCATTTCATTTTCATTTATTTTTATAAACATCCATTATATTATACTATGCTTTCAATATACACTTTGTAAAAATTACATATTTTTAATGAAGCGAGACTGTATTCCCCATGCCCTACTGATCGTTTCAGCTTGCCCTCAAATAGCTGAATAAAAGGCATCTCAGGCGAGATACCTTTTACGTGCATTTTATTGTACACCATACTGAATATAACTTGGATCATAGTATATCCAGCCATTTCCACCTAAACCAAGCCATCCATCTTGCTTACACCATACTCTATAAGCCTCACCATGATGTAACTGTCTTATAACATTTCCATTTATTGATGGAGCATCCCGCAGATTCACGTTATCACCAGTAATAGTCGCCACATAATGTTTATACTGAATGTAACTTGGATCATAGTATATCCATTCATTTCCACCTAAAGCAAGCCAGCTACCTTGTTCGTTCAAAACTTCATACGATTCTCCTCTATTTAGCTGGCGGATTACACTAGATTGTAAAGATGGTCCACTCCGTAAATTTACATTATCGCCATTAATTACAGCAACGCCGTAGACTGCAGTAGCAGTACTAGGCGGGGAAACATTTCCACCACCATTTGTTCCATTCCCCTGCAAAGCTTCTAATGAAACAGCTGCTGATACGTCACAATTTCCTCCTACACCTGAAATTTGTCCTGAATCTGTGTATTGCCACGCTGTCCACTCCGTCCATCCGCCAGCATCAGCAGGCGGCGTACTAGAATATCTGGAAATCCAAAGTGGTATATCACTTAACCCGCTAATTCCGAACTCATTAATATACCAAACTCCTGTATATAACATAACATCTTTTCCAGTAGCCTGTTTCACATAATTTATGAAACTTCTTGCCCAATTAGATATAGCAGTACCAGTTAAATTACTATTACTCGGATCTACCGGTGATTCTAAATCTAGAACTGGCATTAAGTCTGTCTGATTGCTTTGTAATATGTTTACAAAATGTTTCGCTTCTGAAATTGCATCATTTAGTTCTGGATGTGCAAAATGGTATGCACCGATTAATACATTCGCATTTCGCGCTGATTGTACATTTTGAACCAAAGTAGGATCAAGATTATTCACACCTTCTGTCGCTTTTGCATACGCCGCTGAAATACCGGACCCCTTCACTGCATTCCAATCAATATTCCCTTCCCAATGAGACACATCGATAAACGTAATATTTGAACTAGATCTATCTTGCATATAAAAGCTCCTATCAATTTTTTTCATTTCGTATACATACAATATGTACAACTTTATTAAAGGGTCACGACGTTTATACTATAGACATAGAGAGCAAACATATTTTATAAAAAAAAAGTAAAAGGCCTTGTAATTACAAGGCCTTTTGTAAGCTTCCTTTATTTTGGAGTAAATACATATTATAATACAACCCTTGTTCACTCAGTAATTCTTGATGTGTACCTCTTTCTACTATTTCTCCATCATGCATAACAAAGATTTGATCCGCATCTTGAATTGTAGATAATCTGTGCGCAATGGCTATCGTCGTTCTCCCTTTTCTCATTTGCTGTAATGCTGTTTGAATTGCATCTTCTGTTTCTGTATCAATATTAGCTGTTGCTTCATCTAATACTAATACTTTCGGATTCGTTGCTATCGTTCTAGCAAAAGCAATTAATTGGCGTTGACCACTAGAAAATGCAACTCCTCTTTCTACTACTTCTGTTTCATACTGCTCTGGTAATTTTTCAATAAACGTATTGGCTTGCACAAATTGTGCCGCTTCTTTTACTTCTTCATCCGTAATTTCTTCATTGTACATACGAATATTTTGTTTTACATTTCCCGCAAATAAAAATGCATCTTGCAATACGAGTCCTATTTTCTTTCTAATCTCTCGTTCTTCAAACCCCTCTAAATCCACACCATCTATTACAATATTTCCGGACTTAATATTATAAAATCGCATTAATAAATTCATAATGGTACTTTTTCCGCTACCAGTGTGCCCAACGAAAGCAACCGTTTGCCCTTGTTTCACTTGAAAAGATACATTTTTTAAAACATCACGTTTTCCATCATACGAAAAAGTAACATTTTTAAATTCAATTTCTCCATTAACAACTTGAGGATTTCCATCCCCTTTTTGAACTGGCGCTAAATCTTTCTCATCCATTAAATGAAATACACGTGATGATGAAACAAGTGCCTGTTGGAAAAATGATAATTTCATCATCATCTCGTTTACAGGCTGGAAGAAACGATGTATATAGTTAACAAACGCATATAGAACCCCTACTTCAACAGGACTCTTCAGCGCATCAATTCCAAATAAACCAAGTACTAACGCAATTGCTATAATATGAACTAAATCCGTTGCTGGGCGTAAAAGTAATGCGTCTAACTTTAACGTCCGTCGCCCTGCACTATAATGTTTATTATTCACTTCTTCAAACTCTTTTCTCATACGCTTTTCTTGTCTGAACACTTGAACAATATTCATTCCTTGAATAGACTCATTTAACTTTGCATTTAACACGCTCAATTGATTACGCACTTCTAAATAAAAAGCTGCACTTTTTCGGCGATATAGCACCATAATTCCAAACATGATCGGAATTAATACGAGAGAAAGTAGAGCAAGTTTTACATTTAATAAAAACATTGCTACTAAAATACCTATTAAAAAGACTACATTTTTGACAAATGTGGATAATACACTGACATAAAAGTCTTTAATTGCTTCCGTATCATTCGTTATGCGCGATACGAGCGTACCAATCGGCGTACGATCAAAGAAACTTAATGATAACTTTTGAACATGATCATATACCTCAACACGCATATCTTGAACAATTTTAAAAGCGATATTTTGAAAATACAATAAGTCTAAATAAGTAAATAATACTTTTAATAAGTGAGCAATTAGATATACAACAAATAGAGTAACAAGTGCCGATTGATCAAAGTTTCGTGGTACTAAATGTTCATCAAGAAATTGTTTAATTAAAAAAGGACCCATCATTTCAGTTACTGTTGCACCAACTAAAAAGATAAATGCTAAAGATAGCAACCCCTTATATGGCTTCATATAAGAAAGCAATCTACTTAAATCACTCTGCTTCTTCTCAGTCATCATACGCCTCCTTTCTCAACTAATGCTTCTAACTGCTGGCTCTCATACATCTCTTTATACCAACCGTTTTCTTCCATTAATTGCTCATGTGTACCTCGTTGCACAATTCTACCTTCATCCACAACAAGTATAAGATTAGCATGTTGAATTGCACTTAAACGATGAGCAGTAATAATCGTCGTTTTCCCTGCTCTTTCCCTCTTTAATGCATTTAAAATCGTTTCTTCTGTTTTTGCATCTACTGCTGATAAACAATCATCTAAAATTAAAATTTCTGCATTTGTTAATAAAGCACGCGCAATAGAAATCCTCTGTTTTTGGCCTCCAGATAACGAAACACCTCTTTCTCCTACTACTGTTTCATACCCTTCTGAAAATTGGAGGATATCATCATGAATACAAGCAATCTCTGCCGCTCGGGTAATTTCATTATATGTAGCATCCGCCTTTCCGAAGGCAATATTTTCCCCAATACTCGCTGAAAATAAAAAATGATCTTGCGGCACGTATGAAATGGCAGAACGGACACCGTAAAGTGTTACATCGCGAATATCCCGCTCCCCAACTTTTAATCCACCATTAAAATGATCATACTCCCGAATTAGACATTTTAATAAAGTCGTTTTCCCTGCACCTGTACGTCCGACAACTCCTAATGTTTCACCCTTCTTTAAATCAAAATGAACATCTTCTAGCTGTAACAGTTCATTTTTCTTATAGGAAAATGAACCAACCGCAAATGTAACATCACCACTCGCTATTGTATGCACGGCATCTTCTCTATTTACTACATCTGATTTTTGAGAGAGAATTTTTTCTACACGGTCATACGAAGCACGCCCACGCTCCATAATATTAAACAACCATCCAAAGGCTAACATTGGCCAAACGAGGGTACCTAAATACGTTGTAAACGTAACGAGATCACCTACAGTTAGTTCCCCTCTCACAACTAATACTGATCCGTAACACACTGCAATTAAAAAAGAAAATCCAACGATAAGTGAGATTGTCGGATCGAACAACGAATCAATACGTGCGACTAACATATTTTTATGTACAACATCTTCTGACTTTTTTCGGAATGCTTGTAAATCTTCTTTCTCTTGTCCAAGTGATCGAATTACCTTCATCCCACTCATACTCTCTTGCACTTTATCATTGATTTCCGAAAACGATTGCTGCGCTTTATGAAACCTTTTATGTAATAACGTTCCATAATAATTTGTCGAAATCGCTACAATCGGCATTGGAATTAAGCTTAACAATGTTAACTTCCAACTAATTGTAAAACCCATCGCTACGAGTACACATCCCCCAACCGCTAATGAGTCAACCAGTGTTAAAACGCCCGATCCAGCAGTTTGTTGAATCGCCTGAATATCATTGGTCGCATGCGCCATCAAATCACCCGTACGACGTGATTGATAAAAAGATGGGCTCATCTTTGTAAAATGTTCATATAAATTCTTTCGTAATTGACGAGCTAGTTTTAACGAAGATCCAAAAATCATAATACGCCATAAATAACGTAATATGTACATAGTAATCCCTACAACTACTAACAAAACAACCCACTTCAACAACTTCTCAGATGTTAATGTTCCATTATTAATTTCATCTACTACAATACCTAGTACTTTCGGGGCTACAAGTTCAAGAAGCGCGACACCAAATAACATAATAATTCCGATTATGTACGCTCGTTTTTCTTGTTTAAAAAACCAAGCTAAATTAATAAATACCTTCATTCTTCTCCTCCTCCCTTAAAATGAGCGATGTTTTCAGTTTACCAAAGATGCAGAATTTTTAAAAGTTTTAAACACTTTAAAAGTCCAATAAGAAAGGGCACTCTTATCGAGTGCCCTTTAGCGCTTATTTTGTTTGTTGCTTGCTCATCGCGCTCATCATTTGATTGATTTTCTTTTGGGAAGGTTTTTGTCCCATTTGCATCATCATCATTTTTAACATTTGTTCATTAATTGGTGGATTTTTTTCTAAGTAGTTCATCATGTATTTGCGGGCAATGAAAAATCCTAACGCCACGCCTGCTACTAGTGCTACTACGCCCACTAGAATACCTAACCAAATTGGCATATATTTTCCTCCTTCATGTTGTCTACCTTACAGTGTACTAAAACCTTTTCAATAAGACAAGATACAATTCGACATTTTTTACACATATGTTCGTACTTGTTTTAGAGGATTCAGCCATCCGTACTTTGTATTTTCATAATCCATAGCTAAAAATGTTAATTCACACTTTCTCAACACCTCAAAGAAAGTCGTTTCCATAGAAACGTTTCCAGAGGTATTCATCCGAATATAGTGCGGTTTCACCATTATTTCGCCGTATTCCGCCCCTGTATAAAGTGTATGTGTATGGAGTGTTCGATCATATTTACCAAGAACACGCAAAGCTTGTTCTAATTTATGATGAATTTTCATTACTTGTAATGGCCTCGTTATATACATCATTTGTTTGTATAACACTTTTTTCTCCGAAAGGGACCCAGATTCTGAAAATCGAGCAAATAAATCAAAAAACAAATATTCACGACCAAAGTAAGCTTTCGCAATATCCTCTTGAATTAAATACAATTCATACGTTTTCATCTTTTGCCTCCCAATCTGGACAACCTTTTCCCTTCATTATATAGAAGAAATTTTGCAATGATTGTCTGACTGCGGAGAGATAAAAAACTTTTTCTGTCGAAAAAACTCATTTACATAGAAAAACCTCTCCATGCCGGAGAGATTTTTCTAAAATCATTAAAGCATTTCTTTTACTTTACGAACAACGTTCTCTACAGTAAATCCATACTCTTCCATAATCTTCTCACCAGGAGCAGAAGCACCGAATGTATCGATACCTAACACATCTCCGTCAAGACCTACGTAACGGTGCCATCCGAATGTAGCACCCATTTCGATTGCGAAACGTTTTGTTACTGCTTTTGGTAATACAGATTCTTTGTACTCAGCAGTTTGAGCTTCAAAACGATCCATAGATGGCATGCTGACAACAGCTGCATCAACGCCGTCTACTGCTAGAGCTTTTTGTGCTTCAACAGCTAGACTTACTTCAGATCCAGTTGCAAGTAAGATTACATCAGCTGTTTCTTTCTTGCTCGCAGAAACTACATATGCACCTTTTGCTACTTTTTCATACGTATCGTCTTTTGCACCTTCTAATGTTGGAAGGTCTTGACGAGTTAATACTAAAGCAGTTGGTTTGTTTGTAGATTCTAGAGCTAGTCTCCAAGCTGCAACAGATTCGTTACCATCAGCTGGACGAATAACAGATACATTTGGCATTGCACGTAGCGCTGCTAATTGCTCGATTGGTTCATGTGTTGGACCATCTTCACCAACAGCGATACTGTCGTGTGTGAATACATACGTTACTGGCAATTGCATTAATGCTGCAAGACGAATTGCTGGGCGTAAGTAGTCAGAGAATACGAAGAACGTACCACCGTAAGTTTTTAAACCGCCATGTAGTGCAATACCGTTCATTGCTGCACCCATTGCGAACTCACGTACACCGTACCAAATGTTTTTTCCGCTGTAATCATCTCTTGTAAAGTCTTTTTCGTTATTCATGTATGTTTTGTTAGAACCAGCAAGGTCAGCAGATCCACCGAAGAATGATGGTACAGACTCTGCAATTGCATTAATTACAGCACCTGAAGAATTACGAGTTGCTGCTTTTGATCCTAATTCATAAGTTGGTAAGTTTTGCTCCCAACCTTCTGGAAGAAGACCATTCATTGCCGCTTGTAATTCGTTTGCTAATTCTGGGTATGCTTGTGCATATTCACCTAGCATCGTGTTCCACGCTGCTTGCGCAGTTTCACCAACATCTTGTACAGTTTTACGGAAGTTGTCATATACTTCTTCTGCTACATGGAAGTCTTGCTCAGCAGTCCAAGCATATGCTTCTTTCGTTAATTTTGTTTCGTCTACACCAAGTGGAGAACCATGTGAAGCTGATTTTCCTGATTTGTTTGGAGAACCGAAACCAATTGTCGTTCTTACTTCAATTAGCGTTGGGCGTTTTTCGTCAGCTTTCGCTTCTTCAATTGCTTTCGCGATAGCTTCAATATCGTTTCCATCCTCAACACGGATTACTTGCCATCCGTATGCTTTGTAACGATCTTCTACACTTTCAGAGAATGAACGATTTAAATCGCCATCTAATGAAATATCATTTGAATCGTAAAGCACAACAAGACGACCTAATTGTAAATGAGCAGCTAATGAAGATGCTTCAGCAGAAACGCCTTCCATTAAATCTCCATCACCACAAATAGCGTATGTATGATGATCTACTACATTATACGCATCACGGTTATATTTAGCCGCTAAATGTCTTTCAGCCATTGCCATACCTACAGCAGTTGCAATACCTTGTCCAAGTGGACCAGTAGTTGCGTCTACACCTGCTGTATGACCGTATTCAGGATGTCCTGGAGTTTTGCTTCCCCATTGACGGAAGTTCTTTAAGTCATCCATTGTTAGATCATAACCAGATAGGTGAAGTAGGCTGTATAATAACATTGAACCATGACCTGCAGATAATACGAAACGATCACGGTTAAACCACGTTGGGTTATTTGGATTGTGTTTCATAAATTGAGTCCATAATGTATAAGCCATTGGTGCTGCACCCATTGGCATTCCTGGGTGACCAGAGTTTGCTTTTTCAATCGCATCGATGGATAATGTGCGAATCGTGTTGATAGAAAGTTGTTCGATTGAATGTGACATGCTATTCTTCCCTTCGCTTATATTAGTAAACGTTTTATACATTTATATGATAGCTTCCCACGCAAGATTATACAACATGTATCGACAAATATGTTGATATTTTTTTGGTTTTTCATAAAAAAATCAAGGTTTTCAGGAATGTATGGGCATTCAATATGACATACTTTTTCATTGTTTTTATTTTAAAAAGAAAGGGAATTATCTGTATATTCATTCATCATTTTCAAATTCCATACTGCAAAATATATCCTTCCCCATTTTTCACTCTACGAAGCAAATAAATAACCGACTGTAAATCTTAGCATAATTTATCTCGATCAAATACGTATCTTTCATATTCTCCATCCGTATTTTTATCATTTTCCCATTGAAACTGTCCTGTCAATTCGATTGTTTCTGGCGCTAAAGAAAACATGCTAACTAGCGAACAAAATAACTGTTCTGCTATCACTGCCCCTTGCTGTTCTATTTTCGTAATACCATAATAGTGAATTCCAAATCCTTCTGCTCTTTTCGCTGGATAGTAGGTCGGAATCCAATGAGTAAAATCTAATAGATATACGATTAGCTCATCACTTAATACAACATACTCATCTATCGTTGCCTCTTCTTTATATAGAAAACAACGTTCAATCCAATCTATATCTATAAAATCCAATCCTTTTTTTCATTCGAAACAAATACAAACTCATGCTGTAAAGCCAAATTATCCCCCCTATTGCTCACATTTATTATTCTTATTATATAAAAAAGCACCTTTTATAGGTGCTTAAAATAAATTATACAATTTTCTTCCGTATCGAACTTGAAATAAAATCAATGATAATTACCATTAAAATGATGCCTAATAAAATAATACCCACACGAGACCAATTGCGTGAACTCAGTGCAAAAATTAGAGGCGTACCAATCCCACCTGCTCCAATAACACCTAAAATAGCAGCGGATCGTACATTAATTTCGAACCTGTATAACGTATACGATAGAAAATCCGGTAATACTTGTGGTAATACCGCATACCAAAGTATTTGGAAGCGATTTGCGCCTGTCGCTATTAACGCTTCCGTCGGTCCCTTATCTATATTTTCAATTCCTTCTGAATATAGTTTTCCTAACATCCCAATAGAGTGTAACCCTAAAGCTAGAACTCCAGCAAAAGAGCCTGGTCCAACAGCTTTTATAAATAAAAGCGCCATAACTAATTCCGGAAATGTACGAACAAAACTAAGTACAAACTTCCCAGTTCCTGCAGTTAATTTTCCACTGCTCATATTCGTTGCAGCCCAAAAAGCAAATGGAACAGATAAAAAGGCAGAAATAAATGTACCTAATATCGCAATTGCCAACGTATCAATTAAACCATGTAATAAATCTTCACCATCTGGCAAAGATACATACGACCAATCTGGATTCAATACACCTGTCATAATTGCTTTTGTAATTTCTCCTGCCGTATCTTTGATTCCCTCTAACGGGACTCCTGAAAAAGCCCATACATAAACAAATGCAAGTGCTATAAAAATAAACCAGCGATACATACTCGGTTTCTTCGGTTTTGGTACGATTAACGTCGTTTTACTCATTATAATTTCTCCCGCAACAATGTACTTACATAATCAATTAACAATACAACAACAAGGGTATAGATAATAATAGATGCGGTTTGTTGATATTGTAAAAACCCAAGTGTACGGTCATAATATAATCCAATACCGCCTGCCCCTACTAAACCTAAAACAGCTGCTGCACGTACGTTTACCTCAAATGTATAAAGAACATAGGAGACAAAATGTGCTTTCACTTGCGGAATTACCCCATACACAATCCATTGCACTTTATTTGCTCCTACTGCTGTCATCGCTTCTAATGGACCTGAATCAATCGATTCAATTGACTCATACAACAATTTCGCCACGAGCCCAATTGAGAAAAAAGTAAGAGCCAAAATACCTGGAAGTGGTCCTATTCCAAAAATAGCTACGAAAATTGCCGCTAATAATAAATCTGGTATCGTTCGGATAAAATTTAAAACCAATCGAGCTGGACCGTACAAAAATGTACTAGTAAACACATTACTTGCCGCAAATAGTGCCAGTGGAATAGCTAAAATCGCTCCTAAAGTCGTCCCAATAATCGCCATACGTATTGTATCTAACATCGCTGTTGTAATAACTTGAAAATAACTCCAATCAGGCGGCACCATCTCTTTTAACAAATCAATCATATTAGGAAAACCAACTACTAGTTTTGAAAATGATGCGTCGACCTGTACACTACTTCCCCACAACAGTAAAATGACTAGAATAGCCGTTAACATATGTTTCAACTTACTCGGCGGCTTCGGTATCGATTTCGAATATATCGTCACGTCATTCATTTAACTGCCACCTCTAATAATTCACTTTTCTGCGCTACGTCTCCATAAATTTCAGCAAATTTTTCATCCGTTGCTTCTTCTACTGATCCATCAAAAACAATTTCGCCTGCATGTAATCCAATAATGCGTGTCGCATATTGCCTAGCTAAATCAATAGAATGTAAGTTTACAATTGTTGTAATCCCAAAATCTTCATTAATTTTTTTCAAATCATCTAACACTTGCTTTGTTGTTAGCGGATCTAACGACGCAACAGGTTCATCTGCCAATATGATTTTCGCTTCTTGCGCCAACGCTCTAGCAATCGATACACGTTGCTGTTGTCCTCCTGATAATTCATCAGCTCGCGCATATGCTTTTTCTAAAATATTCACCCTTTTTAACGATTGAAAGGCAAGCTCCAAATCTTCTTTTGGAAATAGCCCTAACGTTGTACGCAGTGTCGAATGATACCCAACACGCCCCGCTAATACATTCTTCAATACCGTTGATCGCTTTACAAGATTAAAATTTTGAAAGATCATACCAATATCTCGGCGCATGCGGCGTAATCCTTTTCCTTTCGCTGCAGTAATAGACTCACCTTCAATCATAATTTCGCCTTCTGTAATCTCATGAAGGCGGTTTACCGATCTTAGAAGTGTAGACTTTCCAGCCCCAGACAGCCCTACCATTACAACAAACTCGCCTTTTTGAATGTTCAAGTTTATATTATTCAATCCTTTTGTACCATTCGGATACACTTTGGAAACATTTCGAAACTCTATCACACATCTTACCTACCTTCTATGTATTCAAAACGGCAAACTAACTGAAAATAAATCCTTCCAGTTAGCCGCCATTTCCATATGTATTATTGCGTTTTTACTTTCTTTCCATATTCACGAACGATATCAAATTTACTATCATCAGATTTAACATAGCCTTCATGTGAATATACTTCTTTAATGATTTTGTGACCTTCCTCATTCTTTCCTATTTCAATGAAAGCATCCTGTAATTTCTTGCTCCACTCTTCATCTAAATCAGAGCGTACCGAAATCGTATCGTTCGGAATTTTCTCTGTAAATTTCACTATTTTCGTTTGATCAAATATATTCGGATAATCTTTTTTCACAATATTACGAGCATCTTGGAATACAACCGCTGCATCTACATCACCATTTAAAAGAGCAATAAGCGACTGATCGTGACCTTTTAATGTAACAGGTTTCACATCCTTTAACGGATCAACACCCTCTTTTAACAATACAGCCGCAGGCCATACGTATCCCGCTGATGACGTTACATCTTGATAACCAATTTTTTTACCTTTTAAATCTTTTACACTATTAATATTTGAATCTTTCTTAACTACAAACTCAGATTTATAAAAGTCTACTAAATCCTTTGTAGGAGCTCCGGTTTCATCATCCACCCCAAAACGTTGTGCTTGTAAAATTACGTTTGCAGCCTTTTTCTCATGTGCTAGCACATATGCTGTTGGTGGTAAAAAGCCTACATCTACTTGCTTAGATGCCATCGCTTCTACAATTGTATTGTAATTCGTTGAAATACTAACTTTTACCGGGATATTTAATTTATCACTTAATAGCTTTTCCAATGGTTTCGCCTTCGCCTCTAACGTATCTGCATTTTGAGAAGGAACAAATTGTACATTTAACGTCTTCGGTACATAACCTTTTTTCGTATCTTCAGTTTTACTTGCACTAGATTCCTTCGTTCCACAGCCACTTAATAATCCCGCCGCCAGTACAACTGTCGTGCTCATTGCAAAAACTTTTTTCAACATATTAAAGCCTCCATTTTTGTTGTTATAAATTACCTTCCGTAAACATGAAGAAATATATCACACATTTTTATTAATAATTGCTTATTTACAGAATCTTTACACATTCTATACATTCTCATTAAAATTCTCTTCATATATTTGATATGCTTAACTAGTAGATAACAATAGAAAAGGTGAATGATATTGAATCAAAATCAAACTGTAACTTTAAACATCTTATTAACAAGTGATATACACGGTACTGTGTATCCAATTCACTACCAAGATAACTCCAAAGCTGAAATTGGTTTAGCTAAAATTTCTACTCTTATAAAAAAAGAACGTTCCGAAAACAGAAACGTTCTTTTAATTGATAACGGTGACTTCATACAAGGAACACCCTTTACTTATCATTACGCTACATATGCAAAAGATAAGAAAAATCCAATGTCCTTATTAGCAAACTATTTACGTTATGATGCTGCAGTTATCGGGAATCATGAATTTAATTATGGAATGGACGTATTAAACCACGCTATTTCTACTGCGAACTTCCCGTATCTATCAGCTAATATTTTAGATACAAACAGAAAAGAACCTTATTTCGGGAAACCATATATAATAAAACATATTGAATCCAATATAAAAATCGCTATTTTAGGAATGACAACGCATTACATTCCTAATTGGGAACAACCTCATCACATTCAAGATTTACAATTTGAAGATGCATTAGAAACAACAAAAAAATGGGTTTCTTACATTCGCGAACAAGAGCAACCAGATTTACTAGTCGTAGCGTATCATGGAGGATTTGAACGCGATTTACAAACCGGGGTACCGACTGAAGTTTTAACAGGTGAAAACCAAGGTTATGCAATGTGCCATGAAATTGAAGGCATAGATATTTTACTAACAGGCCACCAACACCGGGAAATCGCTCACACCGTAATAAATGGTGTAACAGTTTTACAGACCGGATGCAATGGACACTCCGTCGGAAAAATAACAGTAACATTCGAGAAAACAGAACAAAAATGGGTAAAAAAAGAGAGTTATTCACAATTATTGCCCGTGCGAGGAATTGCAGCGGACCAACATATGCTTTCCTTGGTTACCGATTATGAAGAGAAAACACAAAATTGGCTCGATCAACCTATTGGACTAATCTATGGGGATATGCAAATTTCAGACGCTATGCAAACTCGTTTGCAAGACCATCCTTTTATTGAATTCATAAATAAGATACAGATGGATATAGCTAATGTTTCTATTTCTTGTACAAGCTTATTCCATAATACATCTCCAGGTTTCCCTGGTCATGTAACAATGCGTGACATCGTTTCTAATTATATTTATCCAAATACATTAAAAGTAATTAGAATAACTGGAGCAGATATAAAGAACGCCCTTGAGCTTTCTGCTTCTTATTTCACATTACATGCAGATGGAACTATCATCGTAAACCCTACCTTCATAGAACCGAAGCCACAGCACTATAATTACGATATGTGGGAAGGGATTTCGTACGTATTAAACATTTCCAAACCTATTGGCGAGAGAGTAGAATCTTTACAGTATAAAGGCGCTCCTCTTAATATGGATGAAGAATATGACGTCGTTATGAATAATTATCGCGCAAGCGGCGGCGGAAACTTCTTTATGTTTCAAAATAAGCCCGTAATAAAAGACATACCAACAGATATGTCTGAACTTATCGCTAACTATATATTGAAGCACAAAAAGATAGAAGCATCAGCCAATAATAACTGGAAAGTTATTAAATAACCGATATAATAAATAAAAAAGATGGGCTTCGCCCATCTTTTAGTTTAATTTTGCATTATCTTGCTTTTTTAAAGCTTTTAATTTCGCCGGTGTAACATCAGTACCTTCTTCGTTAACAACTTTAATTCCTTTAAGTTCGTTTAACATATTTTGACGAAATCCTTTTAAATATTGTTCACGTAGCGATTGGCGCTCACGTTGTTCTTCTTCAGTTAAGCCTTCAGCCTTTGCTTTTTTCGCTAAGAAGTTAATGCGTTCAATGAGTTCGTGACTTTGCATCTCGAATCCCCCTTTTACTCAAAACTGATTATTATCATACAATAGTTAGTCCTCTTTATCAAGCAATTGCTTTGTATACTCTACATATCTACGATGTACAGTCGCTTTTGAAACATTATGACCAAAGCCGCGAAGCGTTGCCGCAATTTCTTCGAAAGTAAGTTCACTCTTGCGCAAACGTACAATTTCCTCAATCGGCACTTCTTTCTTCTCTCGTCCTACGCTTAAATGACGATTCTTCAAATTATTTTCTGGACGATAACCTTTTTCTACTGCACGTTGCATACCACGTTTAATTTTCAAGTTATGAATCTTTCTTTGATACTCTTCAACAATACCAATAATATCTAATACCATCGAATCAGAGTCAGAGAGCTCTAATTCTCCATTATGCGTATGCGTATATACTTTTACTCCCTCTTTATGTAAACAGTGCATTAATGCAATCTTTGCATTCCCCCTACCAAGGCGCGTTTCATCTTGTATGAGTAGCACATCAATTTGTTCGTCTCGAATGGTATCTAGCACTTCTAATATACCGTCACGTTCAATCGTATACCCACTAGCCTGTTCTTCAATTACCTTAGCAACATTCATTTGATAGCGCTCAGCTAAATGCAATAATTCATCTTTTTGACGTAATAATGACGTTTCTTGCGCTTCTTTCGTTGTACTTACACGCGCATAAATAATTGCATTCATTATGAACCCCTCTTTCTCACTATTATTTCCCTCCAGTGTAACATAAATTCGCCTTTTGTTCGAACTTATGTTTGTAGAATGTTTTTTCGCATGTTATACTTATTAATAAGAAAAATGAAAGAAAACGAGGTGTTAGAAAACATGGAAAAGTTAACGAAACGCCAGCAAGACATTCTCGACTTTATTAAGCTAAAAGTACAAGAAAAAGGATATCCACCTTCCGTACGTGAAATTGGTCAAGCAGTCGGCCTCGCTTCTAGTTCTACAGTGCACGGACATTTATCACGACTAGAAGAAAAAGGATATATTCGACGCGATCCAACAAAACCACGAGCAATTGAAATTTTAGGTGACGATCGAATGGATGCAGAAACACAATCTGTTATTCAAGTTCCAATTATCGGAAAAGTTACTGCTGGATTACCGATTACAGCAGTTGAAAGTGTAGAAGATCACTTCCCACTTCCAGCTAGCATTGTTGCTGGAGCAGACCAAGTGTTTATGTTACGTATTTCTGGAGATAGTATGATTGAGGCTGGTATTTTCGATGGGGATTTAGTTGTTGTTCGCCAACAACAGTCTGCATACAACGGTGAAATTGTAGTCGCTTTAACAGAAGATAACGAAGCAACTGTTAAACGTTTCTATAAAGAAAAAGACCATTTCCGTCTACAACCGGAAAACTCCTCATTAGAACCTATCATTTTAAAACAAGTGTCAGTTATCGGAAAAGTAATTGGCGTATATCGTGATTTACATTAAGCATAATAAAAGAAGATAATTACCTTATTTATATACGGTAATTATCTTCTTTTTTGTATTTTGATAGATTTTCATATATTCTATTTCTTATGAACGGATTTCAATCGTCACATCGCCAGCAGCTGTTTTACCGCTAATCTTTTTACTACCATTGCCAATCGTTATATTTTTATTTTCTTCATTAAAAATCATCACGTCGCCAGCAGCGCTTTGCCCCGTTATAACTGCATCTTGCGGCTTTTCTAATAAGGTAATATCTACATCGCCAGCAGTTGAACTTGCCTCTACATCATACTTAGGATCATGATCCATAATATGCACTTCCCCACTGGCCGTTTTCGCTATTACCTTCCCGATTACCTTTTTAAAGTTCACCTCACCAGCTTTTGAAGATCCCTCCACACTCTTAGCTGTGACATGTTTTAAATTCACTTCTCCAGCGAGTGTCCCAACAGTTACACGATCACTTTTCACATCACTTATTTCTATTTGTCCAGCAGATGAATTTACTTTTATCTCATGGTAAGAACGTTCTGGTACAAATATAGTCAATGTAGACGTTTGAAACTTGAAATTGTAAAAAGAAAAATCAAATGAAGCACCTTTTTCTCTTTCCCCAATAATTTTTAATGTGTCACCATCTTCAGCAATACGAACCTCTTGTTTACGTGTATCTCCTGTGTGCTTTACATAAAAAGAAGAGTCGGGAGATTTTTGGACAACAATATCCCCAGCGTCTAACTTAACTTCTACATTTTTTAATGTTTCGTTTTTAATAACGTCTTCTTTGTTTCCTTTTTCTGCAGTTTGTACTGCTTTTTCATACGTTTGTGAAATCCCTATTACTCCAATAATGATACAAGCGATTGCTACTAACAATATTTTTTTCATCATCTACTCCCCTTTTATCATTTTGAAGTTCCATAATACATAACGTACGCATAACTTTTTAAACCACTTCGTACTATAATAAGCGATAATACATAACAACAAACCTACTCCAACAAACGTTATACTAACGAATACATCCAACCATATAAAAGTACCCATAAATACTTTTGCAATAACAAAAAACGGTGTCACTACACTAGCAATCCCACCGACCCAAAAAGAAAATATAAAAGCGATAATTGCAACTAACGGGCCTAATACAATTATGAAATTAAACAAACTAAGTCCAATCGCTGCCATAACAGCCCTTGTTATATTGGTAGTTGATGGGTCTTTTTTCATTTCGTCAAAGCGATACAAAGCAAGTAAGTCTTTCGCAATTACTTTCGGAGAGCCAAGGCCCTTTATTATTTCCGATTCAGTTTTTCCTTCTTCTATCCCAAACTGAAAATGCTCTTCATAATCAAATAAAATATCTTTCCTCTCTTCTTCCGGTAACTTTCTAAGATGACTTGATAATTCTTTAAGGAACTGCTCTTTACTCATCCCATTCCACCCCTTCAATAATTTCTTGTACGCCTTTTGCAAAATCACGCCACTCTGTTACTAACAAATTCAGTTGCGTTTCCCCTTGCTCAGTTAGTTGATAATATTTACGAGGCGGCCCCTCCGTAGATTCTTTCAAATACGTTTGAAAATACCCTTCTTTCGTTAAGCGACGTAATAAAGGATACACTGACCCTTCCGATATTAAAAATTTATTTGAGATTTGCTGAACAAGTTCATAGCCGTAACAATCCTTACGTTTCACAAGTGCCAACACACACAGTTCTAACACACCTTTTTTAAACTGAACGTTCAAGGTCAATCCCCCTTTCTCATTTCAGTACTGTTCAATACACGGTACCTGTTACATCCATAATATACCACTTAGTATTATTCATTGCAAGGTACTCATTTATATTTACTCCCAAAATGTAGAAAACGTACAAATAAAAGCCCGAATAAGATCTTGTTATAACTGACCATTACTCGGGCTTTTATTCGATTCGAACTGTATGAATACAAAAATTCATTCACTCTTTCCCTTCTAAGAACCAACTTCCATTTGTGACCCTAACAAACTTCGAAATACACCTTTTCTCTCTTTAGCCAATTGATTAAATTCCCCTTTTTGGACAATTTCACCTTTTCCTAAGACAATGACTTGATCTGCATTGCGTATAGTAGATAAACGATGCGCAATCACAATAATTGTCATTGTTCCTTTCAATCTTTCTATTGCTGATTGGATTTTCAGTTCATTTTCAGTATCTAATGCACTTGTAGCTTCATCTAATACTAAAATCGATGGCCTTCTTAAAATAGCCCGAGCTAGCACAAGTCGCTGACGTTCACCACCTGAAAGCCTCGCCCCACGATCTCCAATCATTGTTTCAAGCCCATTTGGTAGCATTTGTACAAATTCAGCGGCGGCCGCAAAACTTAATGCATCCCAAATTTCTTCCTCACTTGCATTCGGTTCAATCATCAATAAATTATCTCTTATGCTCGCATTAAATAAGAAAGGATCTTGTGGTACATAACTAATAGCCCGCCTTAATGACAATAAATTATCAGTTGTAAGTGGAGTACCATCTATTAACACTTGACCTTTTTCTGGCTGGATTAATCCCATTAATACATCAATTAATGTACTTTTTCCTGCACCAGAATGCCCCACAATGGCCGTCATACTATTTATTGGAATTTGTACATTAATATGTTGAAGTGCGTATAACGATTCTTGCTTATTATAACGAAAGTGAACATCCTTACACTCAATACCTTGTTCAATACAAATCGGCTTTATTTGTTTGTGCTGATGTATATCCTGTATTTCAATCGCTTCCTTACATTCCTCTTGCAACTCCCATAATGACTTAAAAGCAGGAATACTTGCAGCTAGTTGTTCTAAATTTGACTGAATCGTCATAAATCTCGGCCACAGTCTAGAAAAAATGAGAATGATTAATAGTAATTGGGTGGGTTGCGATTGAAATAGTTTAACAGATATAAAAATGAGAAATGCTATTAAAACAGATGATACAGCTCTATAAAAAAGTTGTGATTTATTTTTCAATCTCATAAACCCCAATTGCTCGCTCTCTATTTTTTGACACCAATAATATAACCATTCATACCTAGACTCTTCTAGCGTATTACTCTTAATATCTTTAATTCCGTTAAAATGATCTGTAATACCAGCAAGATAACTTTTGGATATCTCTGTCTTTTTATTTCCTAAATCTCTAAACTTTTTTATAAAACCTCTCAACAAAAATGCAAGTATTAGACCCGCAAATAGTACGAAAATCGTTATTGTTGTAGAGAGCCATAATGCAATACCAATTTGGATGAAAGTAAATACTAAGGCGGTTAACATTTGAAAACATAAATTTGTCCCTTGTATGATTCTTCCTAATTCTTCAGTTAAAGAGTTAATCAAATCAGACTTTCTCTTTTTCACAAAGAATTCCCAATTCACTTTTAGTAGAGAACTATACGTTTCTAATCTTATATAATTTGTAAAGCGAATAATAATCTTCATATTTTGAAGACTCAAATGTTGTTGTAGAAACGCTTGAAAAACTACTAGAAAAATATAGATACCTAAGATGAGTAGTAAACTTACTGTTCCAGGGATATTATGAAAAAAACTAAACATCTCCATAAAGGAACTCGAATCATTTTTCATGTCTACAATCCCACTTACACTTATCATTGGAATCAATAAAAGTATCCCCATCCCTTCCAAAAGACTCACTACTGTCATCCCTAATAAATTTATATATAATTTTCTCCCAGCAAAAGAATGTAATTTTTTCATAAAATATAAGAGGTAGTTCAATTTTTATCCTCCTATGAGAATACATATTTTTTCGTTTTTCTCCAAGCACATAAAATAGGTCGTAAAGGAAAATATAGAAAATGAAGTGACTTTGGTAACGGTAACGTCTTTGCATCAATTGGATAGGGATAAAAATGACTTATCGTAAATACAACCCTTTGCCTATTTGACATTAGCAAAAATAAATGTCGACTGTGATATTCTGCTACATCATCTGGAACAGGGGGTGTATGCAAGTTTATCTTTTGCTTCAAATAAAACAATGCTCCTTGCGCTAAACGCTTCGTACGACTCCGATTCATCAATCCTATCATTTCCTCAGTAGTTGTTGCATTTAAAAGCTCACTAACTAAAATTAATGCTTGTCCTCCAACATGCTCATTTTGATATTTTTTAAGTAACTTTTTAGTAACTGGCCATTTGAGATTTTGCTTTAACATCTGATGGATATCAACTAACCAACGTAATCGAGACCAACCATGACGTGCTCCATGAGAAATAAGAAACCAAAATAAATCCTCTCTTCCTAACATATAAACAGGATAACTTACCAGCGAACTTTTCCTTTTCCTCTCCCAAAGTTCTTCAAAATTCGGCTCTTTTCCAGGGCCAGGGTGTAATCTCCAATGAATTTCTACTTTAATATGCTTCTGATGATGAAAAAATGTTACATGATGATGTCTCCATTTCCAATCATTTAATATTGTTTGAATGTACTCATCTTTCACATAACCTTCTTCCGCAAGGAGTTTCTCCACTTTTTCTAACTGTTGAATCGGAATAAGAATGTCCAGATCACAAGATGTACGTAAAGAAATATCACCATATAGATCATGCGCAAGTATTGGCCCTTTTAAAAAAAGTGTACGAATCTCATTTCCAAAAAATATTTTACTTAGCCGCTCCATTTCAGCACTCAAATACAGCATTTGAAAAGTATTCTTTTTAAACTGTTGGTACAACAATTCCACTACATAATCAGGCATCCTTTCTTCTCCCAGGCCTTTTAATTTCGAATATATGCTTGGGTAAACACGGTGATGCATTGCAAGTGCAACAAACTCATGCCAATCAATATCCAGTAGCCAGTCACTTCGATTTTGAAATCCATCATCACCATCTTCCATTTTCAAAATCTCCAAAAGCAATTTTAACTCCTTAGAAAAATCATCTGTGTCTAGACAGAAACTCTTATGCATCTTAGTCTCCTTTTTTCGGATTCTTCTCATCTATTTTCTTTGCAAATGTACTAACAACAGTAAATTGATCCATACTTTCCATTCCAGTAATATAAAAAGGACCACTACGTAACCACGCATGAGCGACCAACTTTCCATCCTTATCCTTTGCAGTTCCAAAATATAAAGTACTTTCTATTCGTCGCCTCTCTAACATTTTCATTGCGGCTATCGATTTCTCAAAACACATACTGTCCCATAAAGTATGCTGACTCATAATTTGTATAGCCTCAGAAACTCTCCCGATTATTGGTTTATTAAATTCTATATAACATAAAGGTGTTTCTTCCATATGAATACCTAAGGTCGATGAAACTTTAGAGAATGGCATTATCTTTAAAATCCGTGCCCACCCTAAATACACACATGCCTCTGCAAATAAAAACATTACCTTCCTATCTAATGAAATAAAAGCCCCTACTTTTCTCAACATTTCCATATCCTCCTACTTCTTTTCGAAAATAAAAGAATACACTAAACTTATTTACTGACCTCAATTAACCCTTCCTCTAATAAAATCTCCAAATAAGATACCACTTCTTTCTCACATTTTGATTGTTCTACCTCATATTCTAATGTTAATTCCTTAATCAATTGAGTAACTGATAGTGGTTTCTCAATTAATCCCCATATAACCCCTCCTAACTCACCTAAATTGTAATATTTACCATTCCGTATACTTAACATTACTTTCTCCCCGTTCATATCGCTTACTATATTCCCTTGAACTTGTGTGATGAATTGATTTAATGAGATACCTTGTTTTTCCATAATCACTCATTCTCCTTTGTTTATAGTATTTATTATGACATCAACTAGTTTCGGTGCACTGAATCTAGAAATCGGTCTACACAACTGATACATATTAACTTTACTTAAAATATCTGCAGATTTGTTAAAGTGCCATTCCGTTAGCCCTAAATCATGAATAAGAAAGTTGCGAAAAGTATGCCGGAATAAAGCATAAAAACGCTCCAGATTTTCAATTTTTTGGACCTCTATTTCCTCACTTTCCGTTTTCACCAATTCAAATATACCTGCCAAAGGCAATATTTCACTAAAGTATTGAGAGGTAACTGGAACACTATATTTCTTCTCTCGACCACATATGGATTGATACTCTCCTATTTCCATTCCAAAGTTGGTCAAACTGTCCTGCCATAACTTCTGTTGAGGATAAGAAGGGATAACTATCGGCGCATATGTGTCTTGCGAAAAAGATACTGCAATCACATCATCACTTAAAAACTGATATCCTTCTTTTATAAACCCTGACGCTAATGTAGACTTTCCTGCACCTGAATCTCCTATGAATGCATATGCTTTTCCGTCAATCACCACTGCACTACCATGCAATGGAAAAATCTTTCTTTGCATTAGTATTGCACCCATACAAGTTCCAAGAATCCAAAGTCGAATCATATCTTCTTCATAATTTTCCAAAGGTGAAACAGTTATCGTCTTTCCACCTTGTATCGAAAAAATTACTACATTAGGAACCTGAAACATAACTCTGTTTTCATCGACTATAAAAGTCCTTTGTTTATCTGATAAGTCAAACCAAATTTTTGATAGATCTTCTATTTTTATTTCTACATCTATTTTGTCTAGTTTATTATTCGCATAAGGTAATTCTGGTAGAGCAATATCACTAACAACCGACAAACCAAAAGCTTGATACACCATTTCCTTCTGAGCTATTAGCATCCTTTTCACCTCCTATTTAGTTCTATGTTAAAAACCCTTATATTTTTTCATATAAGGGTTTTTTAAAAACAACCGGTCATATAAAATCTAAGTAAATTCGAATAACTAAGTACACTCAATAAAAAACTCTTTTCACCTAACTCCAAGTTAAATCATCTCGATCTGTTCCTGCCTCATAAGTATGATCAAGATGTCTTCCATTTTTCGGATCAAGCATTGTCATATTCACATCAAGCACTTCTAATACAGGTGTTTTCCATTCTTTTTTCATATTATCACCTCCTTTCAAAAAAATTTTTTCATAAATCTATATAATATTAAACAACGCATTAATATCTTATAATTCGGATCAGTTGCATACTCTGGTCGAACATCTCTGCTAATTTCAGATAACGCTCGCTTAATGATCTTGCCATCTATAAATTCTAAAATCCTTTCGTCTTCACTAAGCTGCTGTAACTCCTCTATTACCATATCCCAATACGGAATCATTCGATGAAGCCAATCGGCTCCTTGAACACCACGAACTCTTTGATTTAATCTAACTTTATCTGGCAAATACTTTTCAGTAGATTTTCTAATAAGCGCTCGATCCAGCCCATTTTGAACAAATTGTTTCTCTGGAACAGATAAACAAAAACGAATTACACGTATGTCATTAGTAGGATCACGTGTCCATAACGAATAATATAAAGATAATTTACTTCCTAATGTACTAGTTGCGTTCCAATGAAAACCATCTTCAAAATGTCTAATTCTCCGTTCGTAAATATTTGTGGTAGCAAACCATCCCTTTTGATCTAATCCGTAATTTTTGAGTTTATTAAAAACATCTGTCCTCTTTGCAAATTCTTGATTAATGAATGATGGAATTTCATACGGTTCACCCATCGGAAATATTCGATCAATAAATGGGAATGCTACTCTTGCAACAACGGGTATTCTTCTTAATCTAGCCCCACCTGCATTTTTACTGTACTGATGTAATTCATAAATAAGACGAAACCATTTCATTCTTTTCAATAAAATTGCATAATAATCTAAGGCAGCTCCCCAAGATATACTTAAATTACCTCTTGCCCCACTTAAAAGCACCCCAACTTTTTCTTCTTGTCCTTTCTCATACATCCCCTTCAACCAAAAAGAATTTTCGAAAAATTTATATGGAACCTCCATCATTTCTAATAGACTATCAATTTCAGAGAAAGAGTTTTTCTCTTTAAAATCTAAAAAATGCGCTTTAATTCCGCCTACGTATTGGACGGTCGATTGAATAAAAGCCCTTTCATCTGGCATTAAAGACTTAGGAGTATAATCTTCAAAATCATCCGAAGGAATATAGCTGAATGTATGCAATTGTTTATTTTCTGTACTTAACGCCTTTACAGCGAAACTAACAACTGCGCCAGAATCTAGTCCACCACTTAAATGAGCCCCAATTTGACGATAAGTACGTGTACACGATGTTACAGCCTGTTGAAAAACTTCTTGAAACGCTTCTACATACTCTTCATCTGTCTTGAGCTTTAACTTCTGGTCCAAGTCCAAAGTACAATATTTTGTTAACTTCATCTTACCTCTGTCAATTGTAATGCTGTGAGCTGGAGGTATTTGTTCTATTTTTTTATAGGGTGTTATTGAGGTATCTACCGTATCAACTACTGTTGAAATTGCTAAATACTCAGCAATCCATTGTTCGTTTAATTCTCTTCGTATATAAGGTAATGCTAACAAAGGGCTTATCGTCGTACAAAAAACAACCCGTTGCTTATCATAGTAATAATACAGGGTTCGACTTCCTGAAAAATCTCTAGCTCCAAATAACTTTTGATTACGTTCATCCCAAATCATAAAAGCAAAATTACCGACTAAATATTTTGGAGAATCTTCTCCCCACTTTTGATAAGCTAGTAAAATTAATTTACTATCAGGTATTACCTTTCTCTCGTCATAATTTACTTGCAACCTATCAAATAGTTCATTTCGATTATCAATAATTGCATCTGCTGTAATCACTAATTTTGCTGTTTCATTATAGTAAGGTAACTGTTCACCAATAGCTTCTGGTGTAATCCATTGTGCATGACACCCAAAAAATGTGTTCTCTTTATGGAAAATTCCAATGTCATTAGCAGGATATTTATATAAACAATCCATTATCCTTCTTCCATGCTCAATTAATACGGGTTCATTAGTAAGATGAACAATACCAGTTATTGCGCTCATGTTTTCCTCCTAATATATAAGGAATTTCTATAAATACTACTTTTATATTTATTTCGTTAAACATACCCTTATATCATTCTTTTTAAAGAACAAAAACATTTATTCTAACACTTCCTCAATTATATGGTCCTATAAACCAGTAGATTACGGGTATGTCAAAACGATTTTCATGCACTTATTTTCATTATAAAGAACAAATGACAATGCATATAAATGCCTAATTTCATTCTTATTTGTTGTTTTATTAGCTTTTCTTTAACACTACATTTAAAATACACTGAATCACCCGTTGTTGATCTTCGGTTAACATATTAGATCCTGAAGGTAAACAAATTCCACTTTGAAACAGATACTGCGACACATCTTCATTTTTGCTATGCGGATAATACTTCTTCTTTTTAAAGAGCGATTGTATATGCAATGGCTTCCACATAGGACGCGCTTCAATATTTGCTTCCTCTAAATCCCTCAATAAGTTCCCAACAGAGATCCCAGATTCCTTTTCATCAATCGTCAATGTAGTAAGCCAACGATTCGAGCGAGTATTTTCTAATTCAGGCATAAAATAAAATCCTGGTATGAGAGATAACTCTTCGTAATACCGTTTATATACAGATCTTCTAGCTCTCACCCTTTCTTCTAACACTTCTAATTGTCCTCTTCCAATACCAGCCAATACATTACTCATTCGATAATTATACCCTACCTTACTATGCTCATAATGTGGTGCTGGATCCTTTGCTTGAGTCGCTAAAAATCTCGCCTTTTCTAACGCTTCCACATCATCAGAAACTAGCATTCCACCGCCCGAAGTTGTAATAATTTTATTTCCATTAAATGAATAAATACCAAATCTTCCGAATGTACCACTTGCTTTTCCTTTATATGTAGAACCTAGGGATTCTGCTGCATCCTCAATTATGGGAACACCATAATGATTACAAAGCAAAAGAATTTCATCTAATTTCGCACTCTGGCCATATAAATGAACAAGAATGACAGCCTTAGGTAATTTCCCTGCTTTATAAGCAGTATGCAACGCAAGAGCTAGAGCTTGTGGTGACATATTCCATGTTTCCGGTTCTGAGTCAATAAATACCGGTTCCGCTCCCAAATAAACAATCGGATTCGCACTCGCTACAAAAGTGAAACTTGAACAAAATACTGTATCTCCCTTTTGAACGTCTAATAATTGCAAAGCTAAATGAATGGCAGCAGTCCCCGAACTAACTGCAGCCCCACCTTTAACTCCTACAAAAGAAGCAAGCTCTCTTTCAAATGCATCTACATTTGGACCAAGAGGTGCAATCCAATTTGAATCAAAAGCATCTTTTATATATTTCTGTTCATTTCCACTCATGTGCGGAGAGGAAAGATAGATTTTCTCCTTACTTTTTATCATCATTCTTCATCTCCTCTCAATTTACTATATTAATAACTTTGGCTGGAATACCAGCAGCAGTACAATTAGATGGAAAATCATTTATGACAACAGACCCCGCTCCAACAATAGACCACTTACCAATTTGAACACCTGGAATTATAGTAGCTGATGCTCCTATATGTGCCCCCTCTGCTATAGTGACAGAACCTGTAAGTGTAGCATGTGGTGAAATATGAACAAAATCATCAATTATATTATCATGTTCTATTATTGAGCCCGTATTTATTATAGTATGGTTACCGATGGAAGTATCCGCATTAACAACCACATTTGGCATAATTACCGTTCCATTTCCTATATAAGCATTTGAACTTATAATGGCTGTTTTATGAATTAAAGTAGCATATATGCTACTTTGTTGATTTAATATTCCCGCAATTTCCCTTCTTATTTCATTATTTCCTATAGCAATAACGAGCTTTACATCATTAAAATTATTGATAATTTCCCTTGCATCTGCAATTGCTCCAAAATAAAGATTATCTACAATATTTATACCTGTATACAAATCATCTAAATAACCGACTATTTCATATCCTTCATTTGATAAGACTATATCCCTCACAACCTTGCTATGCCCACCACATCCTATTATTATAAGTTTCATTTCCCCTCCCCCTTTATTTTTATTTCTCCTCCATTAAATCGCTCCATTGTTACATGCCCTACATGATTTATTCCCTCTGTTTTAAATACTTTTAATATTGTAAGTACAATTATTTTCAAGTCTAGTAAAAAAGAGTGATTCTCCACATACCATACATCCAATTCAAATTTTTCTTCCCAGGTAATTAAATTCCTACCATTTATTTGTGCCCATCCTGTAATCCCTGGTTTTACATTATGTCTTTTAGCCTGTTTACTAGAATATAGGGGTAAGTATTCCATCAATAATGGCCTTGGACCTACTAAACTTAAATCACCCCATAGAACATTTATCAGTTGGGGTAACTCATCTAAACTATATTTTCTAAGAATTGCCCCAAAAGTAGTCAGTCTATTTTTATCTGGAAGTAATTCCCCATCACTACCCTTCTTATCTAGCATAGTTCTAAACTTATAAACATTAAACGGTTTTCCATGCAGTCCTGGACGCTGTTGCTTAAACAGTACAGGTGATCCTAATTTCATCCTAACTAAAATTGCTACAACAAGAATAGGAAGCAAACATACAAATAATAACAATAAAGAAATACATACATCAAAAATCCTTTTCATGTACTATCCTCCTTACTTATTTACGTTTAATACTCCTAACACGAAGGACCATTTAGAAATTTATATGCAATTAAACAAAACAAGGGGCAACTACAGTTAGTTGCCCCTTGTTTTGTTTAATTACGTCATCTTTCATTAATTTTATCTCATCAAATAGTTTAAACAGAGCTTGATTCCTATGCGGTATCTCTACTTATTTGCAAAGGATCGGTTACTCTATTAATCCCTGTAACTTTACACGTACGGATCAAAGACGCCATTAATATAATTATCCTTTTTTATATGTTCATCCCTTAACTTTATAACTACTGTGTCCACAATATTATCTTTAAAAATCAAAGTGATTGAGGATGAAATCTGATTTGCATTCAAGCCTATCATGTTTTTATTTGACCTAAATATATTATTTTCTATTAACATAAACTCACTCGTAAATGTTTCATTCCAAAAATTAATTATACTGTCTGTCGATTCCGAATTAAGGTATTCAAATGCATTATTATTAAATTCTATTCTTCCCCCAATGTCCCATAAAAAAAATGCCGAGCCCCATCTTCCCCCTCTAAAATTACTATTTTTCACTTTTAGCATCGCTATCCTTTGAGAAGACTCAACAGTAAAAAGATTATAAGCATCCCAACTAAATGAACATCCATTAAATTCATATTCTGCTTGCGGAGTTTTTGTAACAAATGATATTGTACCGCTGTTCTCAAATTTACATCCCGTATATACTCCTGGTGGTAAATTCGTAATGATTCCTTGCGGATGTTTCGTATCTATAAAAGAAATATTATTTAATCTCCATCCATTTTTCATACCAGGTGATACACCTGTCAAACTTGTGCCCTCTACAGCGCCTCCTTTAATAACACAATCTGATATAGTTTGCGGTTCTGCTGAGAAACCAATTATTGAACCCAACTGTGAAAAAGAATGAAATAAATCTCGATCACTAAAAAATTCACATTGGTTGACTTGAATACAATATGCTGTATCTCTCCCCATTAACAATGCGCTATTATGGAAAGTACAGTTACCAATAAGCGCTTCTTTATCTCCTTGATCTATCGTGACTCGAGTAGCATACATTTGATTATTCGTAAAAGTTACTTCTCCACTTAAAACACAACTTACTTCCCTTAAGTGATTATTGCTTATAATCACTTTCTCTACATTTTCGCCTACTACTAAAGAATTATTAACTAATTTATTTTGAATGATATTAATATATCTACCACCGACTACAACAACGTTATATCCCTGATTATCATATATATTATTACGCTCAATATTTATATATTGATTTAATCGATATCCATCTTCAATATCTATTGCTCCTTGAGGTGCTATACCTTTCATTTTGTAAATTTCACAATCTCTAATATAAATTTGTTTCGCTCCAGATACGCTTACCCCAAGCCTTCTACAATCATGTATTTTACATTTCTCAATAAATACATTTTTGGAGAATTCCGGAATTCTAACAGTTATTTTACAACCGTTTTCTGTAGGTACTGTACCTTGATGAAGAACGATTCTCGCATAATCCGCTTCTTTTGGAACACTCACTTCTTCAAAAAACATTACTCTCTTAGCAGCCGTTACAAAAGTATTATCAGCCCTATAAAATAACACATCATATAATTCTGTGTATATTTCTGAACCAATTCCACCATAGCCATCTCCATACAAACCGAAATATCCCCATTTTATAATGCTACTATGATGTAAATCTATTTTTAAATTCGACCTAATTTTATTATCATCTACTATTAGGGCACCATTGACATCACTAATCCCGCCCACTTCAAATGTACCAGCAAAATCATATTCTCCAATTTGTCCCCATGTACTTTCCATTGCTATACCATCGCCAGTACAATTTAAAATTTCCATATTATCTATTGAAATATAATTCATATTACTCCCCTCAGCAGGAGTCGTATTTCCAACTTCAATTCCATACCCCCATTCATGGGTATGAGGAATCGTTGTATAATCGTGTGTATCTTTATCCCCTTCAATCCTTCCATTTGTAACTCGAGAAAATTTTTGATTTCTTTGATATCGTACGATTGCATATTTAACTAATCCATTACTTCTTATTTTTAAAGTTGATCCACCTAAATTTAAAGTCATAAAGCTTTGTGGTTCAATTGGTGTATTTTCATCAATTAAATATGTCCCCGGGGGTAAAACAACTTCTATAAATCCTTGTTGAGATGCCCATAATAATGCGTTATTAATCCCTTTAGAAGTATTATCAGCGTCCGTTCCATCATTTTTAACATTCCATCTCTCTAACTCAAGAAAATATGTGCCTGAAACCGCATTAGCAGATTCTGTTTCTCCAATCAGTGATTTTCTAGACTTAAAACTTCCAAATGTATTGCTTTTAAGTTTACTTACTAACCTCTCAAATGTATTCTCTGTTGATACTTTTACATTCCCTTTTTTCGTCCCAATAAATAACTCACTAGTATCTATACAAAAACAAAATTCTCCCTCACTTAACACAGGAAGATTACTTTTTAAAACACATGTCACCTGAAATTTTGCCATGATTTATATATAACCTCCAACTAAGATGCAAGCTGAATTTCACCAGAAAATTCAAACTTATATCAGTAGATTGGGATAAATATTTTATATTCTGCTTACATACGTATCCCTTTAATAGAATACTATGCATCAAATAAATACTATGTTAGGGCTAATGATTCATGTTTTCTAATTAAAATCAGGTTTCATTTCATACTAACAGGCTTCAACAATATTATACTTTTTTATACCTAACCAATGTTTTGTTTTTTTGTAATTTGAAAAAACATCATACTAAAAATATTCCTTATATATTGAAATTCTGTGCTTTTATAAAAAATTAAAATGTATATTACATTTGGTACTAATAAGCAAATCATACCTTTTCCGACTAACGAAATAAAGGTACTATCTTCTATGAAATAATTACATATACTTGTAGTAATGAAACCTGTCACGATAGTTAAAAATATATAAAATACGTATGTTGTGAAATACTTCCAAACTGATTTCTTAAAAAGATTTTTATATACAATATAAGGCTGAATCCAAAGTACAGTAGCAATTGTACTAATCGCCGTTCCTATGAATATACCTACCAATCCAAACATTTTAGCTAATAGAATGGATAAACTTAAATTGATTATCGCTTCAACTAATGGAATATACTTATCTTGTACAAATAATCCCGCTTTATTTTTAAAAATAGCTATCGCGGTTCGCATCCCTGTTAAATAAAAGTTTATGAGTATCACTACAAAAACCATGTTATTTAATAAATACTTCTTATCAAGCCACCACCCTATAAATGGCTCTAACAGATTAAATAAAAATATAGTACAAAAAGAAAAGATCCAAAAATTCACTAAATATGTCACTTTAAATATTGCATAATTTTTGTCATTATTTTCAGTTGCGATTAGATTTCCTACACTTGCTTCAATACCATTTAATATAGGATTTACTACAGCTGCTAATTGATTTATTATCATTGTATAGTTCGAATATATCCCGACTGTAGCAAGACCTACAAAAGATGAAATCAGTATATTATCCGTTCCAAATACAATATATCCTCCAATATTATGCAAAAACATCGCCTTTACATTTATAATTAATTTTTCTTTCGTATCATTATCTATAGAATACTTCTTTTTTGTCTTTATATAAGAATAGTTCTTATTCACAATCCTACCGTTTACGACATTTTGAATTACATATATACTCAACTCTATAACTAAATACAATATATAATTTTTCGTGTACATTAGTATAAATATTTTAAATATTGTAGTTACCACTTGGAATAAGAGATCCACCCTAGCCAATATGTATCCTCTTTGATCAGCTTGTATTAAAGACCTCTTATGAGCATTTAAATAGGTAACTACATTTTTCACCACGAATATAGAATAGATTATCGCAATATTTGATATAGACTCCCCATCTTTCATTAAATAACTTAAAAAGGGATATATCATAGCACTTATTACTAAAATAATTATTGCTAAAATCTGATAAATTTTTTTATATAATTGAACAAGGGCTATAATTTTATACTGATTATTTTCTGCCAATGGTTTATACAAATTGTATACTATACTCGCTCCTATGCCGGCTTCAATTAACGCTAACATGGATAATACATTAATTAACAAGCCATCTATCCCTAAATACTCTATTCCTAAACTATCCAAAAAAACTTTCCTAGATATAAAGCCTAGAATAACAATAACTATTTGAGAAAATATACTTATTGCTATGTTTTTAATTGAATACATTGTTCGCATGATTAATCCCCTTCATTAACTAGATCATCTCTATGTAGAAAGAATCCTCATAACAATAAAGTCACATTATCCTGGCGATAATTTCCTTCTCGTAATTCAAGTCACTAATTGCATTCACATTAGTTCCATCATCTACTTCACCAATATACTTATTTTTTATAGGTTGTTTTTCTGTCGCTTTCTTCAAAAACCATTCATACTCTATATCAATATGACCAATATCTAACGTTTGATATCCAACAGAAGATAAATCATACGCTAATACCGTAGCTGTTGGGCCTAGTGCAATTAATATTAATTTCGATTTTTGTTGACTCTTTGCTAGCTCTAATATTTCCCTATACTTCGCAAAAGCATTTTTTGATGGGCATATTATTCTATCAATTGTTTTAGCATTTTTAAAAAGATCGTTTCCTACCCCTAGTCTACTTTGAGTCCCTTCAATAATGATTATTTCTCTACCATTCCAAATATCTTTCATTTTATCAAAACGAATTCCAACCATACTTTTATCTTGATGATCTATATATAACCTTGTAACTAATGCATCGCAATATTCTTTATTCATACGTATACTCTTGTAAATTCTGCTACGATTTAACTCTAAATATTTTTCCCAATACTCTCTTGATTTGTCCGTGCACCAATTTAAATCTTCAAAAACATTCGGAATACAAACTAAATGTCCCATCTTATTACTTTTAAGAACTTCATCCAGTCTATCCTTTAATTCTTTTGAATACGGCTGAAAAATTAAATTTTCTCCATTTATAAGAGCAAATTCACCATCACCAAATCTACTTACTGAACAATTATTATTTATAATATAGTCAAGTGTTTCATCAACACTTTTCACTATTGGAGGATTCCTTTTCATAGTAATCACCCTATTATATTGAATAGTCACTTTATTCTTTATTCCAATATATAAATAGTATAATTTCAACAAAAACTTCTTCATACCTATCACCTTTTTGCAAAATTATTAATTAAAAATTTATACAATAATGGATGTAACTTGGTCGCCAATAATAAAAACTTTACACTTTTCCCATACTCTTTTAAACGCATTGTTTTATAAAAATAACGATTCAATATACCAATAACCTTATAATATTTACTCTTATGCTCATTAAGTTTTCCACTCACTGATATTAAATTTAAAACTACCATCGAACAATTTCCTAGTTTTAATACAACTAAGTTATATAACTCCTTATAATATCGCCCCATAAATTTACACATTTCATCATAGATTAAGACTGAATCAATTTTAATTTCTTTTACAGCCTGGTCCATCATACTATTATCACGCTTTATATAATGATATTTAGGTTCTCCTATGAAACATACTTTTTTACACTTATGAATAACTTTATACGTAAACGCTGTATCTTCATATGACATACCTACTGGAAATTTAATACCCTCTAATAATTGTCTTTTGAAAAGTTTAGTCCAAACAACTTCATCATACAAATCCCCTTCTAGCATCGCTTTCATCGCGCTATATCTATCATGAATAACAAACGGATGATTGCTTGAAATTACTGTTTTATCCTTGTAATGAATTTCACTACTACAAATAGCTATATCACAATCCTGTTCTACACACATACCATATAACAATTCATACATATCCACTTCTATCCAATCATCACTATCAACAAATCCTATATAATCTCCCTGTGCTATTTCTAATCCAGCATTTCTTGCAGAAGATAATCCACCATTCTCCTTATGGATTACTTTAATTCGGCTATCTTGAGTCGCATACCCTTCACAAATCTCACCACAACTATCAGGAGATCCATCATCAACAAGTATCAACTCAAACTCTTTAAACGTTTGCTTTAATATAGAATCAATACATTTATGAATATATTGCTCAACTTTATAAACGGGAACAATAATACTAATTTTAGGATTCATAATTGCACCCTTTCATTTGCAATTAACTTAGAAAACGATTTACCTTTTCTAAATTGTTAAATTCCTCGTCTAACAAATTAGACGTTACCTCTTCACGCACTCTTTGTTGATCCAAAAGATATTTAATCTTGTAATATAGGCTTTCCTCATTACATTCAGCAACAAAACCATTATATCCATCTATTATTTGCTCATTTGCGCCTGTAAAATTAGTCGTTACAATAGGTTTTTTTAAACATTTTGCCTCAGCTAACGTGAGGCAATACCCTTCATGCCTAGAAGTTTGAACATATATATCTGATTGATTTACATATGGATACGGATTTATTGCTGATCCTAATAATAGAAAATCCTGTTTCAAATTATACTTACATATTAGTGTCTCATAATACTCTCTATTCTCTCCTTCTCCGATACAGTACCATCGTACTTCGTATCCCTCCTTACGTAGCATTGATAAAACTTTAATTGCAAGGTCTTGACCTTTTTCTTTTGAAAGTCTACCTACTGTTACTATCTTCATACCTTTATATTTATTATCAAATTCTACTTTTTCTTTCGCCATTTCATTTATTACATCTGGAAGTACAATATTTAAAAAAACACTTGTCTTACTTTTTACTTTAGGAAACTTCTCTATTAAATGTTTTTGTGCTTCTTTAGAAACTACATATATATTATCCAGCTGATTATATAATTTCTCATATAATTTTGTATTAACTGGATGTTGAAAAACATCAAAATGAATCCAAGAAATTTTCTTTTCTGAAGTCACTCTATTAACTATATAATAATCAATTATGTCAGTAGGACCTTGATATGCAATTGCAATATCATATTTATTCTTATTATGCGGAATATCTTTAAAAATCTCTTTATAGAAAACATATCTATCCTTTAAATTTTTTGATATCACATAAGTGAATAAAAAATTTAAACCCTTAATATATCTTGTGTTTTCAAAGTATTCTTTAATCGTTTTCTTTGGTGGTTGCATAATTTTAGGTTTTATATTTTCAAACCAAGTAACTTCTTCTATATTTATCCAACTTGGTAATTGTTTTAAAAATCCTCCTCGCTTCTCCAACATCAATACTGTGACATCATACTTTTCTTTTGGTATTACAGATAACAAAGAAAGAAGTGATTTTTCTACACCACCTATATTCATACTACTTACCATAAATAGCACTCTCTTCATAACTATCTCCTTCTACCACCTAAAAGTTTTATAACAAAATAAAAAAACATCCTCTCAAAGATGTTTTCACAACAAACATAATTTATAATAATGAACCGTCCATATTTCTGTAATACGATAATAATACCTACTAAAACAAGTTACACATTAGAATTTGCTATTTTATATAACTTTTTTAACTCTTCTCTCGTATCTACCACTTCCTTTTCTATATTTTTTCTCAACCGTCCTTCCAGCGATTTATCACTTAATATTTGTATAACAGAATCATACATTTGCTGCTCATCAAATTGAACTATTAATCCATTGTGGTTATGGATTATCTGTTCACTTGCTCCTGTAAAATCGGTACTAATAATTGGGTTATTAAAACATCTAGCTTCTGCAAGTGTTATGCAGTATCCCTCATATCGAGAAGGTTGTACATATAAATCACATTGTTTCATAAATGGATAGGGATTCGAAACTGCTCCTAAAAATATATAATCACCCTGGACATCATAATCTTTCACAAGCTTTTCATACATTCCTCTTTCCTTTCCATCTCCTATGCAATACCATCTAACATTGAAGCCAGCTTCTTTAAGCTTAGCTAACACAGATATTGTTAAATCCTGCCCCTTTTCTATACTCAATCTACCAACAGTAAGGATTCTTACGCCCTCAAAATCATCCACAAACCCAATTCCTTCATTTGCCATCTTACATATCATTTCAGGTGAAATAATATTTAAAAAAGTTTCTGTCTTATTTATCAATTCCGGAACAGTTTGAGTAAGTTTCATCTTTCCTAAATCTGAAACTACAAAAACATGTTGAAATTTTTTATATACTTTATTAACAAAATGCTTATTAAAATATATCTTTTCAACATCGAAATGGATCCATTGAATCTTTCGTCTCGCCTCTACTTTATTTGCCACAAAGTAACTAATAAAATCCATTGGTCCAGCATACGCGATTGCAATATCATAATTTTTATAAGCACCTTCATAATTCTGTAAACAATATTTAAAAATAACACTCCGTTCTTTCATAATCTTAGAGATTACGTACAATACTGCCAATTGCAGCGCTTTTACAATTTTTCTTTGTTTTATAAAATCCGCTATAACTAATCGTGTTGGTTTATTCAATATATATTGCATTTCCTCGTAATCCTTTACATACTCAATACGAACCTCCTTTGGAATAAAATTTAAAAAATCTCCTTTTTTCTCTAACATTAAAATTGTCACTTCATATTTGTCTTTTGGGATTTCTGCTACCATATTTAAAAGGGCCTTCTCTGTACCACCTATATTCATATTTATAGCCATAAAGAGTATTTTCTTTTTCATAGTTCCCCCATTCTTTCTCTTTATAAAATCCTTTAATTGAAAGAAGCATATATCTTCTCGATTTCCTCTTCCGTTCCAACCTTTTCTTTCTTTAAATTTTCAAATAACCGTTTTTTTAGCAAACCGTTTTCTATAATTTCTTTCACCCCTTCATATATTGCTTCCGAATCCATCTTCACTATTAAACCATTTTCTCTATGTTTGATTTGATTATGAGCTGTAACAAAATCGGTTACTATTATAGGCTTTTGAAATATTCTAGCCTCTGCTATTGCCAGGCCATACCCTTCATATCTAGAGGGTTGCACATATATATCACTGTGTTTTATAAAGGGATAGGGATTCTTGTATGTACCTAATAATATAAAAGTATCATGTAAATTATATTTACTTATCCTATCCTCCAGTTCACTTTGAAGATTTCCTTCGCCAATTACATACCACTTAAATTTATAGCCTTTGTGCTTCAATTTATAACAAGCTTCTATGGCCAATTCATATCCTTTTTCATACACTAACCTACCAATCGTTAATATTCGTAATCCATCAAACTGATCACTAAATCCTTCGCTCTCATTTGCCATCGATTTAATTAACGTCGGCGATATAATATCATAGACAACTTGAATTTTCGACTCTATTTTAGGAATTTCTTGAATCAATACTTCCTTACAAACATCGGAAACAGCTACTATTTCATTAAATTCCTCATAATAGTTCAAGTCAAAATCTTTATTATATGCGGCTAACCTATAATCCGTATTTACCCAAGCTATTTTTTTGCACGCGTAAACCTTATTTGCCACAAAATATGTTGGCATTCCTTGACTATAAGCTATGGCAACATCATATGTCCCCTTTAAACTATCCATCCCTTTAGATACCCATCTCCAAACTACTTGAGCTGCATGTGATTTTTTATTTATGTATGGATTTCTAAGAGATATAGAAGCCCCTACTCTAAGAAATAACTCTTTAAAGTATTTATGTTTGATTAAATAATTAAATTTTTCAGCCTGCCTTTTAATAATTGTAGGTACTTCTAAAACGTTTACCTGTTTTGGAAGTAATGGTAAATACAATCCACTAGCAGAGAACATTAACAAATCAACTTCATATTTCGTATAATCAAATAAAGAAAGTAAAGAAACTAAACTTTTTTCAGCTCCTCCACTTTGTAGCGAATCTATAACGAATAAAATTTTTTTCTTCATAACTATCACTACCCTAAAGTGTTTTTATTGAGCTCAAAATATTAAAAATCATTTACGTATTCTCCCTTTACGAAAATAATGCATATAATTTATTGATTTCATTACGATTTCCATATTCACCTTTAAGAGTATTTTCTACCAGTACTTCCCTTAATTCTTTATCTTCAATAAGTCTCTTTATTCCATTAGCTATCCCGTTTATTCCCATCTCAGTTATTAATCCATCAATTCCATCCTGCACCTGACTTTTAGCAGTTGAAAAATTAGTAATAAGTACTGGCTTACCGATGATTTGTGCTTCACGAACCGTTACAGCTTTCCCCTCATACCTTGATGGCTGCACATATATATCACATGCTTTTATATACGGATAGGGATTTGTTTTTTTACCTAATAAAAAAAAATGTTTCCCTAGGTTAAGTTCAGCTAATAACTTTCTAAGTTCAGATTCTAATGCTCCATACCCAACTACATACCATTCCATATCATATCCCTCATCTAATAACTTTCTTAAGGCATGCATAGCAACGTCTATTCCTTTTGCATATGATAACCGCCCTACAGTAACAAGTTTTATTTTTCCTGGTTTCATCTGTAGTTCTTTCATAACATCTTCCCTGTGTGCTTGCTCACGTACGAACTCAGGAGATAATATATTTTCTATAATTTCAACATCCTTATTTACATTTGGTAAAATACTAAGAAATGAATCTCGACATCCTTCTGAAACTGCTACGATGTTATCCATTTTGCTCCACATTTTATACTCCATGTTTGCATTAAGATTTATATTTGAATAATCTGTATGAATCCAACCAATCTTTCGTTTCGCTCGAACTTTATCTCCAACAAAATAATGGGGCCATAAAAAACTAATTGCTACATCATACTCCTCTTCCAGTTTCGGTATAAATGGTAAAGTTATTCTCCATCCATACTGAATAACGAAATATCCCACCTCTGCACTTTTCACATATCTCCCATGCACATCTCCCAAAATTTTCCCCAAAGTCCTTGTCATTCCTATTGTAATTTGCCCTTCTTGCAATATTTGTTTAATTGATTTTCTAAAAGTAGTATATTGTTTTACTTCCTTTAACAAATTAGGCAGTTTAGGTAATAAAAAAAGAAACTCTCCCTCATGTTTAAATAACATTAAATCTACATCATATTTGCTATAGTCGATTGTATTCAATAAACCAATTAAACTTCTTTCTACTCCTCCAATTGCCATATCAAATGATGTAATGAGAATTTTTTTCTTTTTCATTTCTTACTCCCTCATCCGATTTATTTTACTAGTTTTATTCTTATGAAAGTAATTACATTTAACTATGATTCCCTATACTCTAATCCATATAATAATAACCACTCTGGAATATTACTCTTTATATCAAAACCGAGCTTCGAGATCCTATCAGCTATTATTTCTGTATTTAATTTTTCTTTTTTCAAAACCCTTTGAATTTCTGCAGACCATATTTTAAGATTTTCATCTAAGCTAACAAATGATATTATCCCTAATCCCATATCAACATTTTTAGTTATTGTATTTGCCACTACACACGGAACACCTGCACATTGTGCTTCTAATGCAACAATTCCAAATCCCTCAAAAAGTGATGGGAAAAGAAAAATATCAAACATCCTTATAATTCTTGGAATGTCTTTTCTTACTCCTAAAAATCTAACTTTTTCATAGATACCTAGTCTTTTGGCTTCTAGCTCAATAGAATTCTTTAACGGACCATCTCCTACTAAAACAAGCATAAAATTAGAATCATATTTTAATACCTTATTGAAAACTTTCAATATAAATATATGATTTTTAGATTCAGAAAAACGCCCAATATGACCAATCACTTTCTTTTCAACTGGTATATCGAATTCATTCCTTACTGTATTATCATCCTGTATATTTGCATTAACAAATTGATTAATATCTATTGCGTTTTTCATTATCTTTACTTTTGAATTATCAATGTTTTTTTGAAATAAAAAACGTGCAGATTCCACACTACACGCACAATAATTTGTTCCAGCATAAGTAATAATTGTTCGTAAAAAGCTCAATAAAACTTTCCCTTTTACCCCCGATCCCATCGGCCAATTATTACTATGTGAATGACAAATCCTTATTTTTATACCAGCTATTTTAGCAGCAATAGCCACAAATCCCCCTTGATAATCAGTATGTGCATGGGCCGCCACATATTGATTATTAGACATTATCCTAACAAGCTCTTTAATGTATGAAAGAAGGCCTAACTGTCCTAAGCTAGATATTCGGTGTATTTTCCCACCCAACGCAATGATTTCCTTATCATAATCACTTTCTTCACTTTTATGGGAAACAAAATCAAATTGCACCATTTCTCGATCTATATTCCTATATACATTCATTAATAATGCCTCAGCGCCACCTCGGTCCATCGCACTAACGATATGTAACACTCTTTTTGGTCGTTCTTGTTTAAACATTGAAAATTACTCCCATCTAAGAACGATTTTCAAATATATATTTTATCCCCAGAAACTACTCTTATAAACTATTCCTAAAGTAATAATATGTTCATATACAAAGTAAACAAAATAACATAATATTACTGCATAGTAAATTAACTTTTGATCCTTTTCTATAAATAACTTTATAACCCACGATATCAATATCAAGTGATATAGCCCAAAATATATGGAGAATCTTGCAAAAATCCAATTTTGAGTTGAAATAATCATAAATACTAGACCTAACAATGCCATATTTACGATGTAATCACTTTCCGGAAAGATCTCTCTTAATTTATGTCTTCCAACATAAGCGAGAATGAGCGGTATTGCATCCACAGCAACCCGAAGAATATTAGCTCCTCCTTCTTGAAAATCCTTATAGTGACCATATTGTGTATCCCCTATAGTTGCAAAGAAAATTTCTGCAAACTGATTAAACCCTATTACTATAAGTACTGCAATAATGAGAAGTATAAATGTTATTGCCGACCATGCTTTTCTTCGGATTACAAAATAAATAGGAATTAATACAAGGGCACTTTGATGAAAAGTAGAAGCAAATAGTACAATCAAAAAATACCTTTTCCAATTTCCATCTAAAATATATTTTGTTGCAGTAAAAATAATCGCTGCGGTTAAATACTGTCTTACTCCATTCATTGAGACTAAATACATACCGGATGCGATATACACATATAAACTTAACTCAATCATGCTTGAATATTTATATAGAACTACTACTATTAATATATTTGTTATTAGAGCTGTTATAAAAATCAAGACTTGCGGATCATTCGTATATGTTTTTAAAATCATTTGCAAAATGCTAAATCCAACATCCTTACTACTTTGAATATAATCCCAATTAAAATCAGTAACAGTAAAAGCATGCATATAAAAATACGTATCACCAATATTATTTCTAAAACCAGATACTAGTACAAGAGAGGTCGTCGCCATTAAAATCAATAGTCGATTCGGTTTTAACATCAACATTTCTGAAGTTACTGGCATAGCAAAATACCGTGCGAAAAACGCTAGTATGAACACTATAAAGAAATTCATCCAAATTATAGTCATTATTCTTCCCTCTTATCAATCCTAAATAAATTCCTATATATTTACTTTTATTCTTGTTTTCAATGTAATGTAACTATATAGAATAATCCCAAATGGCACTGCGCAAAGGGTAAGTACTTTGCATGGTGACTCTTTTATAAATTTTTTATTTTTCCCTATAAAGCTACTTGAGACATAATGTACAGCTTGTCTATATTTAAATAGCCTATTTGCAAATGGTAGCTTCATCAGTTCCTTACGATAAAAAGCAAAACCTTTTGGATTTTTACGATACTGACTTAACATATTCATCGAAGAACCATCAGGCATATATTCAACATAACAAAGTGCTTCGTTTATGAGTAACATCTCATATTTCTGATCCAACATATAGTATTTATATGCCAAACCTACATACTTTTCATTTTTAAAAACTGGATAAGGATACTTCCTAGTTAGTTCTGTACGATATACTAATTTCTTATCTCCAGTTACACCATGTTTATTGTAAAGATTAAACAGTGTAGAACGTTTAAGATTTAACGGTAGCTTTGAACCAATTACTGTCCCATCTTTATATAAATCAAGAGCAATGATTCCACTTACTTGATCACTGCCATTTTCATCCCAAAACGAAATGATTTTCTCTACAGCATCACTAGGCATTGAGTCATCTGAATCAATGCACACATTAAGTTCAGTATCAATCATCTCGTAAGCTGTATTATGAGCACCATGCATCCCTTGATTTACTTGCCAATAATACCTTATACTTATGCAATCTTCAGAAATCCAAGAATGCACTAACTCCTTTGTATAATCATCAGACCCATCATCTATAATTAACCATATAAAATCTTGACACGTTTGCTGCTTCAAACTTTCATAACACCCCTGAAGACAATATGCTCGATTATATGTAGGGGTAAAAATCGTTAGCTTTTTCAATATGCTCACCTCGATACTTCAACATAAAACTCTTGGGTAAACCCTGTAATATTTTTTATATCATATCCTTTTTCAGCTAATACATCTTGCTCCACACTTCGCGATGCCTGCTTGTTTTCTATATTTTGTAATAGACCTACCCAGTTTCTTATATGTAGCAAAGAACACTGTTCAACTAAATTCAACCCCAAATCCACATCTTGTGTAATAGTATCCGATATAATACATGGCAAACCCGACCCTTGTGCTTCAATAAGGGTAACTGGCAAACCTTCATAAATAGATGGAAATACAAATGCATCAAATGCTTGTAATAAACGATTAATATCACTACGTATCCCTAAAAATTTCACTTTATCTGTTAGATTCAGTTTTTCTACTTTGTTCTCCATTTCTAATCGAAGCGGTCCATCTCCAACTAATAGAAGAATAGAGTTCGGCCTATATTCTATTAATTGAGCAAAAATATCAATTAAAAAAGTATGATTTTTTGGATATGCAAATCTTCCCACATGTCCAATCACAAAAACATCCCCATGAAGTTTCAGTTCTTTTCTTACCTGCTCTCTAATGTCTGGATTAAATGTAAATTCATCACATTCAATTCCATTTTTTAATATTTTTGTTGTACTTTCTCTATTCGCAAACAACCATTGCGCTGCAGCTACTGAACATGCTAAAAAATGTGTAGCACACGACATAATAAATGCTCCTGCATACCATTTATATATGTTTGCTATAGCGCCACCCTCACTGCTTGTACTATGACTATGCGCAATCCTAATTGGAACTCTTGCCTTTTTAGCTGAACGAAGTACAAAACCGCTCATTTTATCCATATGTGAATGAACGAGTTTATACTGTGGATGAGTGCTAAAGAAATTATCTAGTGCCTTTATATAACCTCTATGACCAACATCTGTAACATATGGAATTCTATGAACTTTCCCGCCTAGCTTTACTATCTCTTCATCAAATACTCCCTCTTTACAGGTTAAAAAATCAAATTGTACTTTTGAGCGGTCTATATTACGATACAAATTCATAATTAAAGTTTCGGCTCCGCCTCTATTCATATTTACGACTACATGTAATACTCTTAATGGAGTGCCCAATTTAAATCCTCCATTTCATCCATATAACTTGTATAAATTTCTTTTTTTTCTTTCAACACTTCATTAACTGAATATTCATTCACAATAATACTACGTCCACGCTGTCCAAACTGCGCTTGTAATTTAGTATTTTTAGAAATTAAATTAATTCTTTCAGCCATCATCTTTATGTCATCGCGTTCTATAATCCAACCATTTTTATTATTAATAATTAACTCCCTATGCCCTCGGTTACTTGTAGCGATAACCGGAAGCCCACAAGCCATAGCTTCCATAATATTAACTGGTAAACCTTCCCGATAACTCGATGCAACAGCTAAATCACACATCTGTAGCAAATGGGCTATATCATTTCTATAACCAAGAAAATGCACCATACTACTCACACCTAGTTGAGTCGCTATTTTTTTGCACTCCTTCATTAAAGGCCCTTCACCAGCAAGTAGTAGCTTCGCATGCGGAATTTCATTTTTCAACTGTGCCAATGATCGAATTAAGAAGCTTTGGTTTTTGTTCTTATTAAATTCAGCAGCATAAAACATTAAAAAGTCTTGTGGGTTAAAGCCATATTGTAGCCTTAATTCTCGTTTCTCACTTTCAGTTACAGGAGTATACCGTTCTATATCCACTCCTACACCATGAACGAGTTTAATATTTCCCGCCTGAAATCGATGTCTTACCGCTAAATTATAATCTTCCTGATTAATTGTTATGAGACAATCTGTAGCAGTAGCTAAACTTCTTTCGATTGGATAGTATACAAGCCAATTTATGAATGGTGACCCTTTGCAGAAGTGAAATCCATGCGCTGTATATATGACCTTTGTCCCTTCCCTTCGTGCTTTTCGAGTAGCCAAACGAGCAATTACTCCCCCCATAGGCGTATGACAATGAATGATATTATATTTATTTTGATGAATGATTGATTTGAGTTTGTTATATGCATGAAGGTTTTGTATGCTAAGAGGTGATCTTTGAATAGGAATATTATATTTTTCAGTGACATACGGAAGGTGTATATTCCCATTTGCTGCAACGTGTACTTCCCAACCTTGGTCTGCAAACCATTTCAAATACGGTAAATGAAAAGCTTTAAAATGATAATCCACAGTTGCACAAAATAGAACTTTTTTAGACACCATCCCACGCACCCGTCTTATTTTAATATTTTGCTGTTAACCCGATACTGGTATTAGTAGTTTTAAAGTTTTACGCTGATTCACTAAATTTAACAATCTCTTTCTTAGTTCAAACCCATCTAATTCTGTATATTCGGAAATTATTTTTTCTATTTCTTCTATACGAACATTCATTTCTTTCCCTACATAAATTCTTGGGTGGACTTGTTGCTCATTCATTTCATCTTCTTTTAGTAATTCCTCAAAAAGTTTCTCACCAGGGCGTATACCCGTAAATTCTATTCCGATTTCATCCACGGAGTTTCCTGACAATCGAATGAGGTTTTTAGCAAGATCCACTATTTTTACTGGTTCTCCCATATCCAGCACAAAAATTTCTCCACCTTTTGCTAACGCACCAGCTTGTACTACAAGTCTAGACGCCTCCGGAATAGTCATAAAATAACGAACCATATCTGGGTGAGTAACAGTAACTGGTCCACCTTTTTGAATCTGCTTCTTAAATAACGGGATAACACTCCCTCTACTCCCTAAGACATTTCCAAATCGTACAGTAACAAACTTTGTATGACTTATTTTATCTTTATGTTGTATTACCATCTCAGCTAATTTCTTTGTTGCCCCCATAACACTCGTTGGGTTCACTGCTTTATCTGACGAAATCATAACAAACGTTCCTACTCCATGCGTTCTTGCCGCCTCTGCTATATTCATAGTCCCAATCAAATTATTTTTAACAGCCTCTTCAGGATTGTTTTCCATCAATGGTACATGTTTATGTGCAGCAGCATGATATACAACATGAGGAAGATGTTTTTTCATTATTACATGCATCTTCTTCTCATCTTGGATATCTGCAATTTCTGGAATAAACACGCCTTTCCTATCATTATGTTTTTCATTTAATTCCATTTCTATTGAATATATACTATTTTCTCCATGCCCTAATAAAATCAATTTTTTGGGCTTAAATTTCGCAACTTGTCTACAAATTTCTGAGCCTATCGATCCACCTGCACCAGTAACTAAAATGACTTTATCAGTTATATAATCTGAAATGATATCCACATCTAGCTCTACAGGATCACGCCCTAATAAATCTTCTACTTGAACATCTCTGAATTCATTCACTGAAACTTTACCTGTTACTAAGTCTTCTAACATTGGAAGAATTTGCGTTTTAACATTTGTTTTTAAACAATTTTTTAAAATAATATTTCTTTCTTTTTTGTTTAACGAAGGAATTGCTAAAATTATCATTTCGATATTCATTTTTTTAATAACGTAATCAATTTGGTTCATACCACCTATTACCGGAATCCCCCAAATATCTAGATTATGTTTTTTGATATTATCATCAATAAATGCGACTGGCATTAATTCCGTAGCACTGTTCTTCAACAACTGTCTTGCAACCATTGTCCCAGCAGATCCAGCACCAACAATTAACGTTCTTTTCTTATCGCCTTTTTTTACATAATAAATATCTCTGTACATTCTCCAAATAAAGCGAGAACCACCTATTAATAAAATATGAATCATCCAAGTAACAACTAACAATCGAAAATACATTTTTCCGATGACTAGTTGCTGCACAGCCGCTGTAGTAAGTATAGAAAATGTAACAACCTTGCATATAATTAGCAATTCTCCTATACTTGCATATTCCAAAGCCTTTTTATATAACTTATAAATAAAAGCAAACAAATGATGACTAACTAATAAAGTGATAGAGCTAATAACTGATGATAAAGTGATAACACTGAAGCTAGCATTTACAAAAAAATAACTAAAAAAAATAGCAGTTAATACTATCAGTGAATCCATTAAAAGCAATAACGATATCCTCCGGCGATACGTCATATAACTTCCTCCTTTAATCAATTCCTTACTTAACTCTTTCAAACTTAAAGTTTCTAACTATATTCTCTTTATTAAAAACACATAGTTAGAAACTTTAATAAAACATGGGCATCTAACCCTCCCTCACATTACACTTTTGACGACTGGCATCTAAGGTTATTTTCACAACCCACAGCATAATCGAGTGCCTCCATTGATAGCGGTTAGGAGACATCACCACATCATAATTCTATTGTTTTTTCTTTATAACGAACAATTTCACGTACGAATGTTTAATTTAATAATATCTTCTAGACTTTCCCATTCAAAATCGCACCCAATATTCTACTCTTCGTAAAGCTTAGTGCTCTTTTCGTTTCAAGCGCATCTTCGTTCACAGTGCGATCATACCGGATCACCAAAAGTACTCCTTCACACTTATCAGCTAATACACTCGTATCTGTTACTTCTAATACAGGGGAAGAGTCAAATAATATGATGTCATACCGTTCCATCGACTTTTGAATCAACATATCCATTGCCTCTGAACTAAGTACTTCTGACGGATTGAATGGCACTGGACCGCTAGTTAATACATCTAAACTTTCCATCTTTGTTTTTTTTACAGCAACCACCAAATTTGTTTTTCCGTTCAATATGTCAGTTAATCCAATTGTATTTTCCACTCCAAACATTTCATGAATCGTTGGTGTTCGTAAATTCGCATCTATTACCAATACTTTTTCGCCTTTTTGCGCTATTGAAACCGCTAAATTAACTGTAATTGTTGATTTTCCTTCACCGTACCTCGGAGAAGTAATCACTATCGTTCTACTTTTATGAATCGACGAAGATAATTGAATGTTAGTTCGTAGCGAACGATACTGCTCCGAAATTTTCGATCTTGGGGCGGTATACGCAATCATACTTTCTCCTTTAACTTTATTTGTTTTCCATCTATTTTTGTATGCCACTCTGTTCCCTCCCCCAATAACACTGTATTTTTCCCACTAAATTTATCTTTCATATTCTTCTTATTCATTTTAGAAATTCCACCTAAAACAGGGATATCTAACAATTGTTCAATTCGTCGTTCTGATTTGATTCTCTCATCCAATGAATCCAATAAAAAAATAAAACCGATACTGAGCACCATACCTAACGTGAATGCGATTAGTATCGTCTTAAAGTGATTTATATTTATAGGCATAGAATATTTTTGAACTGGATCTTCTGGTAATATGCTCACATTATTAAAATTCAGTATATTAGCTACTTCTTGTTTATAAACAGCCGCTGTAGTATTTGCAATTTTATGTGCAAGCACAGGATCCATATCCACTACATTTATCCTCATAATTTGAGAGCCTTGTACACTTTCCGTACTTATTTGTCCACTTAATGCACCTGCTGATCTGTTTATATTCAATTCAGCAGCTACTTTTTCTAATATTACAGGCTCATTCACCATCGCTTTCAATGTATTCATCGTTTCAGCGTTAGCTTGAACAATTACCCTTGCTGAGGAAGCATACAGAGGCGTTTTCATATACACACTATACAAAGCTCCTCCTACCGTTGTAAGAGTCGTAAACAATAGCAGTATCCACATCCTTTTCCATATTACAGTGAATAGATTTTTCAAATTTATTTCCTTATTCATTACTTCTCCCCCTCATTTAATACCAATGAGATTTCAGTTGAACATTCCATAAAAAAATAAAAATAAAATTATTATTTTTATTTTTCGAATATACAAAACTCCCTAATTACTGTCATTTTAGTTCTTTATATAGAACGAGTCAATACAATTTATTTTTGTTTAACCACTTCTTAATTCCCACTCAAAAATTACGACAACATTCTTCATAATTCACTGTAGATAAATGACGAAAACCCCCTATTACTGCAGTATCAGGGGGTTTTTCTTTGTATTGAAACGTAATTGAACAAGGCTTTTTAACCCATTAAAATAGGTCGTATATATTAAACAATTCACTTTTTTTAAATGGTATTCATTTTGCATAGGTATTAGCAAGCGCATTTTGGAATTTGCTTACCCCTTCCTATTCCTCATATAAAAATGCCCGATAAATAAAAAACCCTCAACACGTTATGTGTCAAGGGTTTAAGTCTCTTAGTATAGAGACATATATTGATCGCGTTCCCATTGATGAACTTGCGTTCTAAAGATATCCCACTCAATCTCTTTTGCTTCGATGAAGTGCTCAAGTAAATGGTCACCTAGTGCACCACATACTACTTCATTAGATTGTAATGTAACTAATGCTTGCGCTAATGTTGCTGGTAAGTCAACGATGCCAGCTTCTTCGCGCTCTTCTTTTGTCATTACGTAGATGTTACGGTCTACTGCAGCTGGTGGCGTTAATTTGTTTTTAATTCCATCAAGACCTGCTGCTAATAATGTAGCCATTACTAAATATGGGTTTGCAGCTGGGTCAACACTACGTACTTCTACGCGTGTACTAATACCACGAGATGCAGGGATACGTACTAATGGGCTACGGTTTTGTGCAGACCATGCTACGTAACAAGGAGCTTCGTATCCAGGTACTAAACGCTTGTAAGAGTTTACAGTGGGATTTGCTACCGCTGTAAATGCTGGTGCGTGTTTTAAAATACCTGCGATGAAATGACGAGCATCATCACTTAATTGTAAGTCACCGTTTTGATCGAAGAATACGTTTTCACCATTTTTGAATAGTGATAAGTTACAGTGCATACCTGAACCGTTCACACCGTATAATGGTTTTGGCATAAATGTTGCATGTAAACCGTGTTTACGAGCAATTGTTTTTACAACAAGTTTGAATGTTTGAATATCATCACATGATCGAATTGCACTTGCATATTTAAAGTCAATTTCGTGTTGACCTGGAGCAACTTCATGGTGAGACGCTTCAATTTCAAAGCCCATCTCTTCTAGTTCAAGAACGATATCACGACGACAGTTTTCCCCTAGATCCATCGGCGCAAGGTCGAAGTATCCACCGTTATCGTTTAATTCTAATGTTGGATTTCCTTTTTCATCTACTTTAAATAGGAAGAATTCTGGCTCTGGTCCAAGATTGAAATCTGAGAATCCTAAAGCTTCCATTTCTTTTAACACACGTTTTAAGTTGTTACGTGGGTCTCCATCAAATGGAGTGCCATCTGCATTGTAAATGTCACAAATTAGACGAGCAACTTTACCTTTTTCAGCAGTCCATGGGAAAATTACCCAAGTATCTAAGTCAGGATATAAATACATATCAGATTCTTCAATACGTACGAAACCTTCAATCGAAGATCCATCAAACATCATTTTGTTATCAAGAGCTTTCGTTAATTGTCTCACTGGAATCTCTACGTTTTTAATTACTCCTAAAAGGTCTGTAAATTGTAAACGGATATACTTTACATTCTCTTCTTCCGCCAAACGGAAAATATCTTCTTTTGTGTACCTAGCCATTATAAATTCCTCCTTAGTCCCTCTAAACACCTTCAGAATCAGTTCTCTTTAGTGAAAAAACCTTGAAATGTCACCTTGTCGCAATGAAGTCCGATTAAATCTACCTGTATGTTGTAGTTCATCTCGAAGTATTTTGCGAAGCTCAGTTTTTGAAATTTCTTTCGTTTCTTCTTTTACTTTCACTGTTTCTGTTTGATTTTCTTTCATTAGTAACACTTGTTTAATACCAGCCATATTCAAGCCTTGATCTAATAAATCTTTAATCTCTAACAACTTATCTACATCGTTAAATGAAAATAATCTACGATTCCCCTTTGTACGGGTTGGAGAAACAAGATTATGCTCTTCATAGTAGCGAATTTGACGTGCAGATAATTGTGTTAAATCCATAACAATACCAATAGGAAACAGCGGGGCAGAACGTCTATCTTCTTTCATTGTTTCAGTTCCTCCTTCGCCTTAACTGCTTCTCATTTTATACCATGTTATGTTTAGTGTCAATAGATGTTAGCTTTTCTTACATGATTTTTTATAAATTTTTTCATTCTTTTTTCTAATGAAATAAATCATTACTTTCACAAGAAAAAAGCTGTCGAAATCGACAGCTTCCCCTTAAGAAATTGTTAATAATTCTTTTTCAATTAATGCATCAATTGCAGAACAAATCGCAATCTTCACATGTGAATAAGTTAACCCACCTTGCACGTAAGCAACATAAGGGGGACGAATTGGACCATCAGCTGACAATTCAATACTTGCACCTTGAATAAACGTTCCCGCAGCCATAATTACATCATCTTCATAACCCGGCATATAGTTGGCATATGGAGTGAAGTGAGAATTAATCGGAGATGCATATTGAATTGCTTGGCAGAATGCAATCATACGATCTTTATCATCAAATTGAACAGACTGAATTAAATCTGTTCTTGGCGCATTCCACGCTGGTGATGTATTCATTCCTAACTTCTCTAAAAATGCAGCTGTAAAAATTGCACCTTTTAGCGCTTGTCCCGCTACATGCGGCGCTAAGAAGAAACCTTGATACATTTCTTGTAGACTGTATAAAGATGCCCCTGCTTCCGCACCGATTCCTGGAGATGTTAAACGATATGCACACGCTTCAACATACTGTTCTTTACCAACGATATAACCACCAGTTTTAACAATTCCACCACCAGGGTTCTTAATAAGCGAACCTGCCATTAAATCTGCACCAACATGACATGGCTCTTGCTCTTCAATAAACTCGCCATAACAATTATCTACAAATACAACAACATCTGGTTTAATTTCTTTAACAAACGCTATCATCTCTTTAATTTGAGAAATAGTAAATGACGGACGAGTAGCGTAGCCCTTTGAACGCTGAATACCAATCATCTTCGTATTACTATGAATTGCAGCCGCAACAGCTCCAAAATCAACAAGCCCCTCTTCAGTAAGCGGAACTGCATTATAACCAATATTATATTCTTTAAATGAACCTACACCTTTTCCGCGTACACCAACGATTTCTTCTAACGTATCATACGGCTTGCCAGTGATGTACAATAACTCATCTCCTGGACGTAAAATACCGAATAACGCTGTAGAAATAGCGTGCGTACCTGAAATAATTTGTGGACGAACAAGACCAGCTTCCGCTCCAAATACATCCGCATACACTTTTTCTAACGTATCACGGCCAATATCATCATAACCGTAACCTGTTGTCGGAATAAAATGCGAATCGCTAATCTTATGTTTACGAAAACTTTCTAATACACGAAACTGATTACTTTCAATTACTTCATCCGCACGTTTATGTACTTCTGTAATTTGGCTCTCTACTTCTTTTACGATTGGAGCAATTTTTTCTCCATTTTTCAAACGATCAAACATTTTTATTTTCTCCTTCTTCCACTAAAAATCTCTTTAATTGCACATTAAGCGATGAATGAGCAAAAATATACCCTACGCAATCATATACAAATTTATCTTCTAAAAACTCCATCTTTGTTAAAAGTGTTTCCGTTTTTAATAACGTTAACAACTTACCTTCACTCGGAGGAATTTCCACTTGATAACAATTCATTTCTTCCTTCATTTTCGTTTCTATCGCTTCTTTTATATGTAATAAATCATCTTCTTCAAAAGCACTAGTCATTAAGAAGTCACTTTTCGGAAACGGAATAAAGTTTTGATGTAATTCATCTTTTTTATTATATAACGTAATAATAGGAATATGATTAATTTCAAGTTCTGACAATAATTGTTTTACTGTTTTTTCATGCCCTACATAATTAGGATCTGCAGAATCAACTACATGTAAAATAACATCCGCTTCACCAGCTTCTTCTAATGTCGAACGAAAAGCCGCAATTAATGACGTAGGTAAATCCTGTATAAAACCAACCGTATCAGTTAGTAATACTGTATAACCAGAAGGTAACGGCATTTTCCTTGTCGTCGGGTCTAACGTTGCAAACAACAAGTTTTCTTCAAATGTATCAGCTTCCGTCAACCTATTAAACAGCGTAGATTTCCCCGCATTCGTATATCCTATTAATGAAACTTGAAATACTTTATTATCTTTTCTTCTCTCACGATATCTTTTCCGATGTTCCACAACGACTGCAAGTTGTTTCTTTATTTCATCAATACGCGATCGAATATGACGACGATCCGTCTCTAGTTTCGTCTCACCTGGTCCCCTTGTTCCAATACCACCACCAAGACGTGATAAAGACAATCCTTGCCCCATAAGACGCGGCATTGTATATTGCAACTGAGCTAATTCTACTTGAAGCTTACCTTCCCTCGACTTCGCACGTTGCGCAAAAATATCTAATATTAATTGCGTTCGATCAATTACCCTCGCATCTAATACTGAGGATAAATTCCGAATTTGACTCGGCGTTAATTCGTTATTAAATACGATAACATCCGGTTCTAATTCTTCAGTTAACATTGTAAGCTCTTCTAATTTACCTTTACCTATATACGTCGCCGGATGAAACTTCGGTCGTTTTTGCGTTGTAGACACTAACAATTCTGCTCGCGCAGTCTTTGCTAGCGATGCAAGCTCTTTCATGGAATGCATAAATTTTTCATCATCTTCTTGCGGCAATTGACAGCCCACTAATATGACTTTTTCTTTTTCTTCCATCAAATATGTTCACTCATCCTTTTCGAAATTTAAACCTTCTAATATAATAGCAGAGGAAGCACATTTCATCTAGTTAGCGGGGGAGAAAATTCATGGCATGGGAGATTTTTAGCATCATAGGCACAATCGCTTTCGCACTAAGCGGAGCCATCGTTGCAATGGAAGAGGATTATGATATTTTCGGGGTGTATATTTTAGGAATGGCGACCGCATTTGGGGGAGGTGCCCTTCGTAATTTATTAATCGGTTATCCGATTGTCGCGTTTTGGCAACAAGACATGTTATTCCAAATCGCACTTTTATCAATGACAATTATTTTTCTTTTTCCAAATAAATTAATTAGACACTGGAAAAAGTGGGAAAACATCACTGATGCTATCGGCTTATCAGCATTTGCCGTACAAGGGGCTTTATATGCTCAGAAATTAAATTTACCAATTAGCGCTACGATCGTAGCAGCTGTTTTAACTGGCATTGGCGGCGGTATTATCCGCGATCTTTTAGCCCGTAGAAAACCTCTCGTCCTTCGAGCTGAAGTATATGCTTTTTGGACGATTCTAGCAGGTTTCTTAATCGGCGCTCAAATTATTGTTAGTGATTGGGCTTTATACACCTTATTCATTTTAATTGTTTGCTTCCGCATGGTTTCTATTCACTACAAATGGCATTTACCGCATAGACGTATAGACACAAACGAACGTTCAGTGCATAAATAGCAATCCAACCTCTTTACAGAACGTAAAGAGGTTTTTCTTTTCTAACGAGTTTTTCTTTACATAATGTTTATACTAATCCTCAAAGCGAGGTGAATACAAATGACAAACCATGTTAATAAAGGTGCTCAAAAAAGCTCAGTAGGTCAAATTGGACATGACCCTAATTCTGCACACGAAAAAAGTGCTAAAATGGAACGTTTCCATAAATCTTATCAAGACAAAGCAAAAAAAGAGTAACAGCACTTATACAAAAAACAGACGCACAGTTTACGTACTGTGCGTCTCCTCTTCAAGCATCAAATCACTACTTGATATCCCAATTAAATCATATTTATCATACGTATCCTCTTGCAACAAGCGCATAGCCTGTGTACGAATCGATTTTTCAACAATATTCCGTACATATCTTCCATTGCTAAACGATGTAATTTGCGATGAGTACTTTACAGCATGTAAATGATCTCTAAATTTCCATTCAGCCTCTTTCGATAACTGGTATTCACGTTCTTCATACATCCTCTTCCCTATTTCTAACAGCTGATTTACCGAGTAATCCGCAAATTCAATTATAAATGGAAAACGGGATTGCAGACCTGGATTTAATGAAAGAAAGTGATTCATCTCTCTTGAATATCCAGCTAAAATTAATACAAAACCGTGTTGTTTATCTTCCATATGTTTCACGAGCGTATCAATTGCTTCTTTTCCAAAATCTTTTTCTCCCCCTCGGGCTAATGAATACGCCTCATCAATAAACAAAATACCTCCCATTGCTTTTTTTATTAAATCTCTTGTTTTTTGAGCTGTATGACCGATATATTCTCCTACAAGATCCGCACGTTCAGCTTCAACTAAGTGCCCTTTTGATAGAATATTCATCTCAAACAACAATTTCCCTATCATTCTAGCAACAGTTGTCTTCCCTGTACCTGGATTCCCTTTAAACAACATGTGGAGTACTTGCTTCTCAGACTTCAACCCTATTTCTTGTCTTTTTTTGTTTACATAAATCCAAGCATATATTTCTTTTATTATCTTTTTTATATCATCCATCCCAACGAGCTTTCCCATCTCTTCTTCAATTCTTTGCAGCATCTCATGTTTCGTAGTAGTTTCACTTGAAATTACCGTTTTATTTTCCGCGGCCGGTAAAGAAATTTTCTTTCGATGATTTAACACAATGTTAATTTGATTATTATTTTTCTTTCGCATCGATTGTTCCATACACTCACCTCATTTTATCCTGCATGAACAAGCAGTAAGACTCCCACCTCAAAATTCAGCAAACGCGAGGAAGTTAGACGAGAGACTGCTACCCGTAAATGCCCGATTGGTTCAACTAATAATCAAGGGAGATGAACAAATACCCCACTGATTAAAGTTTCACTTTATCCACTCACCAAATATTATTATTCCTGTCTCCCTTGCAAATGACTATTTTCAGAAAAGTTTGCTATAATATAAGAAATAATGAAGGTGGTGGGACTATGGAGACAACGGAATTCCATGATACAATACAAGCCTTTTCTATTTTTTTATTGAATAAAGGCCGAAAACCTTCAACCATTAAACGTTACGTTTATGACATTGAAGATTTCGGACATTGGTTAGAAAAAAACAAAAAGCTCCCTTCCAGTAATATATGGGCTACACTTTGTACAAAAGACTATGAAGATTACTTTTCCGACTTAAAAAAGAATCGACATTACTCAGAGAAAACGATGCACCGTGTATTTATTGTATTAAATAGAATGCATCACTTTCTAAACATCCCTAATCCATTAAAGAACATGGAAATTTCTATTCAACCAGACCGCACACTTCGTAATGAGGATTTCATTTCATCTGATGAAGAAAAAAGATTAAAACATATAGTCACTTCATTAGAAGGACTTTCAGAAAAACAGCGTCCTGTGCGCCCTTTATTAATGGATCGTAATATCGCTATTTTAAATTTATTAATCGACTACGGATTATCCTTACAAGATCTTACAGCATTAACTATGCAGCACGTCCATTTTGAAACGAACACATTATCTATCCCAGCAACCGCAGGGATAGAAAGAACAATTACATTAACTAGCGAAGACAAAAAACAACTATATACTTATTACAAAAGCATCCCAGAGCCCGTTCGTCCAAAATACCATAGTAATGATCCATTATTTATTGCCTTTGATTTTAATCGCGGAACATACAGATGGGTATACGAAAATGATGCACCAAAGGGATTAACAGAAATCGCTATCCAAAAAATGATTCGCCTTGAAGTATCTAGAGCTAATTTACGTAAAGGAATCTCAGGACAACACTTTCGTAACACCTATATTTTAAACTTAATAAAAAAAGAAACTCCAGAATCAGAAATTATAAAACTAGTTGGATTTAAATCAAAAGTTTCACTCAAACGATATTATCAATACGCAGAAAATAGAAAAAACGCCTTATCCTAAGGCGTTTTTTCTATTTTTTCTTTAAACAAACGATTTTACTATGACCATTTAACTAATTTTTGCATCTACTATGATGAGTTTCGTTCATATCCTCATGAGAAAGGAGAGATTTAATGTCTCATTTTAACGACAGTCATAACAAATTCTCCAAACCATGCTTTCCAAGTAGCGCCGGACGAATCCCAAATACTCCATCCATCCCAGTTACTAAGGCACAACTTAGAACATTCCGTGCAATCATTATCGATCTAACAAAAATAATTCCAAAACTTTTCGCAAATCCATCTCCTCAAAATATTGAAGATCTAATCGATACATTGAACTTACTAAGTAAATTTATTTGTTCACTAGACGCTACTTCCTCCCTGAAAGCACAAGGGTTAGCTATTATTAAAAATTTAATAACTATATTAAAAAACCCAACCTTCGTAGCAAGCGCTGTATTTATTGAGCTTCAAAATCTAATTAATTATTTACTATACATTACAAAACTATTCCGAATTGACCCTTGCACACTTCAAGAGCTTCTTAAATTAATAGCAGCATTACAAACTGCTTTAGTTAATTCTGCTTCATTTATTCAAGGACCTACAGGGCCAACAGGCGCTACTGGTGCCACCGGACCTCGAGGTAACACGGGCGCTACTGGTGCCACTGGACCTCGAGGTAACACGGGCGCTACTGGACCTCAAGGGCCTCAAGGTAACACAGGCGCTACTGGTGCCACTGGACCTCGAGGTAGCACAGGTGCTACTGGTGCCACTGGACCTCAAGGTAACACGGGCGCTACTGGACCTCAAGGGCCTCAAGGTAACACGGGTGCTACTGGTGCCACTGGACCTCGAGGTAACACAGGCGCCACTGGACCTCAAGGTAACACGGGCGCTACTGGACCTCGAGGTAACACAGGCGCTACCGGTGCCACTGGACCTCAGGGTGTTCAAGGTAACACGGGTGCTACTGGACCTCAAGGACCTCAAGGTAATACAGGTGCTACTGGACCTCAGGGTGTTCAAGGTAACACGGGTGCTACTGGTTCTACCGGTGCCACTGGACCTCAAGGTAACACGGGTGCTACTGGACCTCAGGGTGTTCAAGGTAACACGGGTGCTACTGGTTCTACCGGTGCCACTGGTATAGGAGTTACTGGACCTACCGGACCTTCTGGCGGGCCTCCTGGACCTACTGGACCTCAGGGTGTTCAAGGTAACACAGGCGCTACTGGTGCCACTGGACCTCAAGGCGTTCAAGGTAACACAGGTGCTACCGGTGCTACTGGACCTCAGGGTGCTCAAGGTAACACGGGTGCTACTGGACCTCAAGGCGTTCAAGGTAACACGGGTGCTACCGGCGCTACTGGACCCCAAGGTGTTCAAGGTAACACAGGTGCTACCGGCGCTACTGGACCTCAAGGTGTTCAAGGTAACACAGGTGCTACCGGCGCTACTGGACCTCAAGGTGTTCAAGGTAACACGGGTGCTACCGGCGCTACCGGACCTCAAGGTGCTCAAGGTAACACGGGTGCTACCGGCGCTACTGGACCTCAAGGTGTTCAAGGTAACACAGGTGCTACTGGTGCTACTGGACCTCAGGGTGCTCAAGGTAACACAGGTGCTACTGGTGCTACTGGACCTCAGGGTGCTCAAGGTAACACAGGTGCTACTGGTGCTACTGGACCTCAAGGCGTTCAAGGTAACACAGGTGCTACTGGTGCTACTGGACCTCAAGGTGTTCAAGGTAACACAGGTGCTACCGGCGCTACCGGACCTCAAGGTGTTCAAGGTAACACGGGTGCTACTGGGCCTCAAGGCGTTCAAGGTAACACGGGTGCTACTGGTTCTACCGGACCTCAAGGTGCTCAGGGACCTGCGGGTGCTACTGGTGCCACTGGACCTCAGGGTACTCAAGGTAACACAGGTGCTACTGGGCCTCAAGGCGTTCAAGGTAACACGGGTGCTACTGGGCCTCAAGGCGTTCAAGGTAACACAGGTGCTACCGGCGCTACTGGACCTCAAGGCGTTCAAGGTAACACAGGTGCTACTGGACCTCAAGGCGCTCAAGGTAACACAGGTGCTACTGGTGCCACTGGACCTCAAGGCGCTCAAGGTAACACAGGTGCTACTGGCGCTACTGGACCTCAGGGTGTTCAAGGTAACACGGGTGCTACCGGCGCTACTGGACCTCAGGGCGTTCAAGGTAACACGGGTGCTACTGGACCTCAAGGTACTCAAGGTAACACGGGTGCTACCGGCGCTACTGGACCTCAGGGCGTTCAAGGTAACACGGGTGCTACTGGACCTCAAGGTACTCAAGGTAAC